>JBOHXO010000065.1:0-13964 GCA_050737475.1 Chthoniobacterales bacterium | reverse complement strand
GCCTCCGGGTATTTTCACCACGCCGAATCTCGGGGCGGAATTGATTGCGAGCGCATTCACTTTCGGCGGCTATTCCGAGTCATTACCCTTTGTGGGTTTTACCGGTGATTATTTCGTGTCCGCTGACGGCGACTACGTGCGCAAGCACAACCCATGGGTGAACTGGCAGCTTTCGAGCGAGAACGGCATTCCCGAGGCGGCGAACATGCCGTTCACGGATTTTCCTTCCGACTTTTCGCTGCTGCCCACGGTTTCGTTCGTGGTGCCGAATCAGCAACATGACATGCACGACGGCACGATCGCCGAGGCCGACGCGTGGCTGATGGCGAATCTCGATTCCTACGTGCAATGGGCGATGCTGCACAACAGCCTGCTTATTCTCACGTGGGACGAGGACGATTACCTCGGAACGAATCAAATCCCGACGATTTTCGCGGGCGCGAATGTGATCACCAGCGAATACGGCGAGCTCATCAATCACTTCAATGTGCTGCGCACGATCGAGGATGTTTATGGGCTCGGCCACGCAGGGAACAGCGCGACTGCGACACCCATCACGGATGTGTTCGTGGTTCCGGAGCCCGGCCAATGGGGGCTGCTGGCTGCGGGGCTTGCGGTGATGGCTGCGTGTTTCCGCAGAAAGTGCGTCAAGGCGCGCTGGCTGGGACAGCGCGGTAGATCACCTGTTCGTCGGACAGGATGTTTTGCGTCATCACGTAGCTCGTGCCGGAGGGGATGTTGACGTCCCATGATTGCGCGGCGGCAGCGGCGTTTGCGTTGAATCGGGAATCGGGCACGGCGTAGAGGCGGTCGTAGCGGTAGAGTTTGTAGGCCACGCCGGGTGTCAGGTTCGAGACCGTGACTGTCAATGTCAGCGGCATTGGCGCGGGCCGGACGATTGACTTGCGCTTCATCACCGGGATCTCGTCATTCCTGCTGGTCGCGATGCGGACAGGCAATGTTTCGCCATCGGCGTCCATCACGCCGGTGATCGCGACGCCGAAGTTTCGTCCATAATCTGGCAGGCCGTAGAGCGGTCCGTTTTTTCCGCTCACCTGTTTCCGGCTCGCCGGGAAATCGGCGAATGTGAACGTGAACCAATAGGGCCTGTCGTGCGCAGTTCCGAACAGTCCGTTGTCGGAAAACGTGATGCGATCGCTGCCGAAAAATTTACGGTTCTCGAACGAATGCCGCGATCGAATGCGCGCGACCGGCACGATGTGGTCGTATTGCTGATCCGCATCCTGCGGAGTGCCGAGCAGGTAGCCATTGTCATAGACGCCGATCACGACCGGATAGCCGAGCAGCACCATGCGTTTCACCCAAAGCAGAAATGGGGTGGTGCTTTTTTTCGTGCGGTTGTTCCACTGGATCGCGCGGAGGTGCATGCGCGCGGCGGCGATCCGGTCGTTCTGCCCGAGCAGCAGCTCGCCCTTGTTTTGCGGTGTGTTGCCAATGGCGCATGCGCGGGCGTCGTATTGGGAAATATACTGGCCGTAATAAAGCCCCGCACTGATGAGCGAAGTCTCGCCGCAATAGCCGCCGTTCGCCTCCCACTGGTGTCGCGGAGGAATATCGTTTTTGTGCGAAAAAACGACTGGCCCCGCTGCGATGTCGAATCCGGGAACAAACGCCGCCAGTGCGCAGGCAACCACGAAATGGGGAAACGTCACTTTCAACACCACGAGTTTACCGCATGCGCGTCCTCTGGCAACCGGGGAGGCGCTATTTTCCAGAGTGTTCTGTGAGCGGGTAAAACAGCGGAACGCCGGCGGGTTGCTCCGCGGCAAACCCCGCGAGAAAGCGCTGCGTCTCTTCGCTCACGAGATAATCCGCCAGCAATTTTGCACTGGCGATATTCGCGTCGGGAAATTTTTTGGGATTGGCTTCCATGACCACGAAGGGACGCTGCATCTCGGGACGGGCGTCCGTCGCTCCGGCCATCAGACAGGCGGTCATCGTTCCAATTAAAGCAACTCGGGCGAAGCGAGTGCGCCGGCGCCTCCGTAATTGTTGTCGGAAAGATTATTGCCCGGCCCCGTCGTCACGAACGCATCCGCAACCGGGTTCACGGACAGGATGGCTGCATCCGCCGTTGCCGCCGCCATGCACGCTGCCAGCGCGAGAAACATCCTGCTTTGAATGAATGCGAACATAACGTTCGTGCTGCCATTGCCGAAAGACGCTCGTGCGCCGGTCGCGTTATTTCGGAATGATGAATCCGAATTTTTGGAAAACCTTCTTCGCGGGCTCCGACTGCAGATATGCGACGAATTTCTTCGCGGCATCGGCATGCGCCGAACTCTTCACCACGGCGGCGGGATAGGAAATCTGCGGGCCGTCCTTTGCGGGAACTTCGAAGGCGATTTTCACGGACTTTGAAATGCCCGCATCGGTCTTGTAAACAATGCCGGCATCGGCGTTGCCGGACTCCACCGCTGCGAGTGCGGCGCGGACGTTTTCCGTGGGAATCACGCGGGCTTCGAGTTCCTTCCACAGGCCGAGTTTCGTGAGATATTCGCGGGCATAGACGCCGGCGGGCACGGCTTTCGGATCGGCCAGCGCAAGCCGCTTGATGGCTGGTTGCGCGAGGCTTTTCGGGGAAGCCACGACGAGGGCGCTGTCCTTGCCGATTACGATCACGAGTATGTTCGAGAGAATTTCCTGTCGCGATTTTTCGACGATGACACCGGCCTTTTGCAGGCCATCCATTTGTGCGTTGTCGGCCGAGACGAAGACGTCGGCGGGCGCACCCTCGCGGATCTGCCGGGCCAGCGCATTCGAGCCGCCGAAGTTGAACTGCAGTTTGTTGCCGCTCTGCTTCTCATAGCCCGGGGCGATTTCCTTCATTGCATCGGTGAGGCTCGCGGCGGCCATCACCTGCAGGTCCTCCGCGTGCGCAACGCCGTGCGTCACGAAAGCCAGCAGGAACAATGAGAATCTTGCGAGGCTGGCGGAATGGGAAAGCATCCGCACAGCTTTATATTTTAACGAATATAACGAAACTCAAAAAATCCGAAATGAGGGCGGCCTTGATCAGGACTTGAGCTGGCGGCGCAATTCCTTCCACGATGGCGCCATCGCCTCGGCCCCCGCGCGCTGCATTTCGCGGTAGAGCGCGAGCACTTTGCGGCCGGCGGGCGTCAACTCCGCGCCGCCTCCCTGCGCGCCGCCGCGCGCCGACTTGACGAGCGGTTTTTTGAAGCTGCGGTTCATGGTCCGCACGAGCAGCCAGGCCTTCATGTAGGACATGCCCATCGCCTTCGCGGCCTGGTTGAGGCTGCGTGTTTCGTCGAGATGGCCGAGAAGCTCTGCCTTGCCCGGCCCGAAGGCGATGTCCCTGCCGCGTTGGACCCGGATTCGCGGTTGAGCGTTCCACGTCGCGGCAGGTTTTTTCGACTTCGCCATGTGAAATTTTCTATCAGGGCGTGGCCCCGCTGGCGAATCAGACCGCGCGCGCCTGAAAGATTCCCCCGCCGAGCGTGCTGTCGCGGATTGTCTGCAGCAGTGCCGTATAAATGTTGCGTGCGAGGTCAATGGCTTCGGGCGGCGCAAAGCTCATGAGCGCCTCGCGCCGCGTGTCGAAACGCTCCACGAGCCACGCATACCAGCGGTCGTAATCGCCATCGAGATTCGTGATTTTTTCGAGCTCCCAGCCGGCGGTTGTCAGTTGCGCGTTGAATGATGCTTCGTCAATCGGGCGCCAGTGCGTGACTTCGGATTCGCGCGCGAATGCGGATTCGTAAAAGCCGCCGCGGTCCGCATAGTCGAAGAGGACGAGCGTGGCGTTGTCAGCAGCGAGCGAGCGCAGTGCCTCGAGCGCGCCGGGTTGATCGGGAAAGGCGTAGAATGCGTTGAAGGAATAGAGCAGGTCGAATTTTCCGGGAACGATCCCCGATGCGTCGGCCACGCCACATTCGTAAAAACTGACCGCCGGGAAACGTTGCCGGGCCTCGCGGACAGACACGCCGTCAATGTCGAACGCCGTGACATCCGCCCAGCCCTGGCGCGTTACGAAATCCGCAGTGCCGCCGCGCCCGCAGCCCGCGTCGAGCCATTTGCGACCGGTGTTTCCGGCGAACGGCGCGAGCGTCATGCGGATCGCTTCCTCCTCGCCGGGGTGCGCGTAGTCGCCCTCGCGCGTCGTGGCGAGGATGCGTTTGCCGAGCGGCGAATTGAGCCGGAAGGTGGCGGGGTCGAAACTCACGTTCGCCTAATATGCGGCGTCTGCCTGTGCGCCGCCGAGGCCGAATTTGAGCGGCTTGTCGGCTGCCACGGGATGCACGATCGCCTCCACGCCGAGTTTCCTTGCGGCGGCGGTGGCGGTTGCGACCATCGGGTCGCCGGGGTTGCGGGTGAGGACCACGATGCGTTGCGCGGTCGGATCGGTTTTTTTGAACGCGGAGTTGGCACTCACGGCCGGAGCGTCGGGCTGGAGAGTGAGGTCGAGATTTCCGGAGATCGTGGCGTGGAGGTCGGCGCTGTACCCGCCGACGACCAGCGGTGTGGCACTGACGTCGTGAATGTAGTCAATGTTCACGCGGCCGTATTTTTTTAATTTCCCGGCAAGGATCGGAGCGGCCTTTTTGCGCATCTCGGCGATCGGCACGGCGTGGAGCTTGCCGTCGGCGACCTCGAAGTAGACGCTCGACTTTGGCTTGGGACGCTTGTCGCGAGGCGTGGCAAACGCGCTCCAGGCGGGCTTCGATTCGCTCTTGGGATCGAACAGCGCGAATGCCTTCCACATTCCTTCGCCGCACCACTCGGGGCTCCAATAATAAACCCCGGCGATCTCCGGCCGGTGTGCGCAGAAGTCGAGGAAGTCGCTCAGCCAGCGGCGCTGGCCATCGGGTGTGAGCGGGTAGCCGGGCGTTTCCTTTTTCCAGCGAGAGAACTGGCCCTTGAAATCCGCGGTGCTGGGATATGCCACTTCCGGCAGGATGACCGGACACCCGGCGGCGGCGTGGACTTGCGCGACGACGTCGCCGAATTGCTCCATCTCGAGTGAGCCGCCGATATTCGCCGACGGGTAGTAGGTGAGGCCGGCATAGTCGACCTTCACGCCGTTCGCGAGCATGAAGCGGAAAAACGCGATGCAGAATTTCGCATCCCACCAATGCGCGACGTGCAGGAGGAATTTCGCGTCGGGATCAGCCTCGAGCACTCCGGCCTCGCTCGCCTTGATCAACTCCGCGGCCTGCGGCCAACAATTCCGGCTGAGGCTCTCCGGCGTCTTCTTCGTGCTTTTGCCGGGGTAGACGCCGCAAATTCCGTAATCAATTTCGTTCCCGATTTCGTAAAGGTGGCTCTTCAACCCCTGCTTGCGAAAATGGATGACGATGTCGCGCGAGTATTTGCGCACCGTCTCGACGCGCTTCGTAAAATCGAGATCCTTCCACGCCGCGGGCACGGGCTGTTTCATCAAGTCCGCCCAGTCGTCGCTGAGAAAAATCACGAGATACGGCTCAAGGCCCGCTGCGAGTGCGCGCTTGACGATTTCCGTCGCGTAGATTTTTCCGTTTTGTCCGTCGTCCTTCGTCCAGAGCCGCACGCGAAATCCATGCACGCCGCGTTCCGCGATGCCCTTGAAAAGATCGCCCGACTTGCCGTTCCACAGCCACTTCTGCCCGTCTTTTTCCATGCCGAGCGAGTAGTTCGCATCCGCGCCCGCGAAGACTGCGGCTGTGTCCGGCGGGGCAGCCGCAATCGTGCGCAAAGCGGCCGTGACGGCCGCGATTCCAAACAGTATTCGCAAAGTGAACCCGTTCATGCGATCGAGGGGAGCATAAGCCAGGCCGGGCTGTCAGCCAGCATTGCCGACTTTGCGCGGGACGATTATAAGAGCGCTCTGCATGTCCGCCCCCGCGAGTTCCGTTGATACAAAGCCCGTGTGGATTTCGTGCCCGGAATGCGAGGCGTCCTGCCGGGATCGGGAGCTGCCCGCGAAGGCGGCGCTGCGTTGCGGGCGGTGCGGAATTTTTGTGCGGAAGCAGACGGGCGAACATTCGCTGCAGGCCGCGTGGGCGATGTCCGCAGCGGGATTGTTGCTCGTCGTGCTCGCGAACATGAACGTCATTCTCACGTTCGACGTGGCGGGGAATACGCAATCGAATCTCATCGTGACGGGCGTTTACGGCCTGCTGGACCAGGGCTACTGGCCGGTGGCGGCGCTGGTATTTTTTGCGGGCATCGCCGGGCCGTCGCTGCATCTCGCGGCGGTGTGCTATGTCTCGTCGGCGTGCTGCCTGGGCGCGCGCTGGCCGTGGCTGCGGCGCGTGGCGCGGATGGCGGAGATCATGGAGTCGTGGAATCTCGTGCCGGTGTATGCGGTGGCGACGGTGGTGGCCGTGGTGAAGCTCGACATGCTCGGCGCGGTGGCGTGGCAGCAGGGCGCATTGTGGGTGCTGGCGCTTTCGATTTGCTCTCTCTTTGCGGTGCAGTTTTTCAATCGCGACGCCGTGGAAAAACGCCTGGAGGAACTCGCGTGACGAAGTCCGAATCCGGCGCCAATCGCCGGCTGCAAATGGCGCGGGCTCTTGTCGTGACCGGGCTCATTCTCTACGTGCCGGCAAACATCCTGCCCGTGATGACGATGACCGTCGTCGGCGACGTCGAACCGCTCACCGTGATGGGCGGCGTGCAGGAACTTTACGACTCGGGATTGTGGCCGATTGCGGGCATTGTTTTTCTCGCGAGCATCGTCGTGCCATTCTGCAAACTCGCCGCGTTGAGCTGGCTGCTCCTCGTGCACGGAAGTCCGAAGTGGCAGCGGCAGCGCGGGGCGTTGCGGCGGATCGTTCACACGGTCGGGAGCTGGTCCATGGTGGACGTTTTTTTGCTTTCGATCCTCGCGGCGGTCGGCCAGCTCGGCGTGCTGGCGAGCGTGGTGGCGGAGCCGGGCGCGTTGTTTTTTGCGGCGGTGCTGGTCGCCACGCTCTTCGCTTCGGAGAGTTACAACTCGCGTTTGATCTGGCAGACCAAGGACCCGATTGCGGCATGAGCGAAGACAAACACGCGCAAAACGAACCGAAGGACCACGGCGAAATCGTGCGCCGGCCTGGCGTGCACATCTCGTGGGCGTGGCTTTTTCCAGTGCTCGCGGCGGCGGCAACGGCTTGGCTTTTCTGGTCGGATTGGAAATCGAACGGCCCCGAAATCGAGGTCGTATTCGATACCGCGCCCGGCATGCAGGCGGGCAAGACGCCGTTGATTTATCGCGGCGTGCAGGCGGGCAAAGTGACCTCGGTGAAGCTCGATCACGCGTTGAACAAGGTCGTGCTCGTCGTGCGGCTCAGGGCCTTCGCGGCAGAACTGGCGCGCGAGGGAGCGGTGTTCTGGATTGATCAACCGGTCGTCGGGCTCGGCGACACGTCGGGCCTCGACGCGCTCATCCAGGGAAATTCACTGCAGGCGCGGATGGGCGGCGGCGCGCCCGCCACGCATTTCATCGGAAAGAGCCAGGTGCCGCTCGAGCCGCTGGAATCCCCCGCCCTCATTATAAAACTCCGCGCGCCAAACATCCCGCTGCTGGATCGAGGCACGCCACTTTTTTATCGCGGCATCTCGGTCGGCGCGGTCGAGGGCAAGCTGCTCGACGAAAAAGGCGAGCCGTATTTGCGCGTCGTCGTGAAGGAGGAATTTGCGCAGACCGTGCGGAAGAATGCGCGGTTCTGGCCGGTGCCGGCGACGTCGTTGAAAATCGGCGGCAACGGCGTGAAACTCGACCTGCTTGGGCTGAAAGCAATTTTGTTCGGCGGTGTGGAGTTCGATGTTTTTGGCGTGCCGGGCGAGGTCGCGACCGACGAGGAGGAGTTCGCGCTTTATACCGATCAGGTCGCTGCGAAGGCCACCGGCGAGCCGGTGCGGATTTCGTTCCGAAACGGCCAGGGCATCGTGCCGGGGCAGACCGAGGTGCGGCGCCTTGGCGTGCCTGTGGGATTCGTCGAATCGGCGACGCTCAACGAGGCGAAACAAACGGTGGACACCGTCGTGCACTTTCAACCCGCCTACGAGCATCTGCACAATGCCGGCGCGCTCTTCACGCTCGTCCGTCCGCGTATTTCGCTCGATGGCGTGTCGGGCCTCGAGACGCTCGTGACCGGTCCGTATATCGAATGCGTGCCCGGCGCGGGCGGCGAACTCGCGCAGGATTTCGAGGGCCGCTCGCTGACGGATGAAACGCTGCTGGCCGCGGAGGCCGAGAGCGATGGCATTCGAATTACGCTGCACGCTAAAACGCTGCCCGCGCTGAGCGACGGCGCGCCTGTTTTTTACCGCGGACTCGTCGCCGGTCGCGTGAAAGGCCGGGAGATTGATGCGAACGGCGATCCGTTCCTCGACGTGGTGATCCGGAAGGAATTCGCGAAGACCGTGTTTCGCAACGCGCGATTCTGGCAGGTGCCCGCGACCGCGGTGCAGGCCGGGCCCGGCGTGTTGAACGTGGATGTCGCGAGTTTGCAAAGCCTCGTATTCGGCGGCGTGGCATTCGATGCCTTCGATGCGCCGGAAGCCCCGGTCGGAACCGGCGCGACATTTCAGCTGTTTGCCACGGAGTCCGCGGCACGCGCGATTTCACCGCCGATCCGGGTCACTTTCGACAACGGCCAGGGCCTGCTCGCGGGACAGACGCAGGTTCGTTATCTCGGGCTGCCCGTCGGTATCGTCGAATCCGTGACGCCGAAAAACGGAAGCGTGGAAGCGGTGGTGCGATTCAATGCCGGCTACGATGCGCTGCGCCGCGAGGGCTCGGCGTTTTCCGTCGTGCGATTGAATGTTTCGCTCAATGGCGTGTCGGGCGTGGAGACCGTGGTGAGTGGCGTCTACATTGATTGCGTGCCGGCCGAGGGCGGAAAACTCGCGGAGCATTTCACGGGAGTTTCGCTCGCGAAGGCTGACTTCGAAGAAGCCGAAGATGCCGGCCTCGAAGTGGTGGTGACTGCGGCGCACACGAATATCGGCGTGGACGCGCCCGTCACTTATCGCGGCCTGATCGTCGGCAAGGTCGGGCGCAAAGTGCTCTCCGCCGACGGAAAAAAAGTCGGTCTGTGCGTGGTCATCAATCCGCCCTATGCCAGCCTCGTGCGCGACAACTCGAAGTTCTGGGATGCGGGCGGCGTGAAGGTGACGCTCGGATTTTTCGACATCAAGGTGCAGACGGGATCGCTCGAGGCCATCGCCCGGGGCGGACTGTCCTTTGCCACGCCCGACGAACTCGGCGCCGCTGTCGAGCGCGGGCACGAATTCGAGTTGAATGCGCAGCCGAAGCGCGAGTGGCTGCGCTGGACGCCGACGCTTCCGACCGGGAACTGAGCGCGGGCGGTGAGGCCGCGGGCACGCAATATCCTGTTGAGAATATTCGTGGCATGCAGTTACTTGAAGGCGTGAAACGCCGCCTGACGATTTTGGCACTGACGTTCGGCGCTCTCGTGGCGACGCTCTCCCACGGATTTGCAACGGCGCCCGATATTATTGCGGCCGACCCACCGCCCGCCGGCACGGTCGGGGAGGTGTATTTCTACGATTTCGACATCACGCCGTCGCCCTACATCGTCGGTGTGCAAAATCTCCCCCAAGGCATCAACTTCGACGCCGACGAATACACCTTCTCCGGCACGCCCACCGAGTCCGGCACGTTCGACGTCGTCATCTACGCCAAAAATATGGCCGAGGAGGAGACGCGGATCCACCGCAGCATGGTCATCGCTCCCGCGCCGGTGCCGCCCGATCCGGTTCCACCGACCATCGCGATCACGAACGTCGTTGTCCGCACGCTCACCGGCAAAAACAAATTCGAATTCAGTTTCTACTTCCTCGCCAACGACGACCAGGCGCTGGCGAGCCCCGACGCACTCGAGTATCGCGGCGGCGTGAATCACCAGCCGCTGGATGCCTGGGTGTCCTATCCCTACGGCGGGCCAGGCGCGGCCTTCATCGTCGGGCTCGAATGCAGTTCGTTTGAATTCGAAGTGCGCGCCGTGGATCGCGCCGGCAATCGCTCCGCCGCCGTGAACTACAAATTCGAGGCGCCGGGCTCCACGACGAAGCCGACCATCACGAGCTCAGCGAGCGCGAAGGGCAGGGTCCGCAAGCCCTTCACCTACGAAATCAAAGCGACCGGTGCGACCCGGTTCACCGCCACCGGCCTGCCGCCCGGATTGAAGCTCGACGCGAAAACCGGCGTGATTTCCGGCAAGCCAAAAAAGGCCGGCACGTTCAGCATCGCGCTCACCGCCGCCAACTCCATCGGCTCCGGAAAGAAAACCGTCAGAATCAAAATCACCGGCCGCTAGTCCGTCGAGACGGGTGCATGGGCACGCGCATACGGTGGAGCGAGTGAATGTGAGAAGCGGAGAGGATTGGCCGCGGCAATGTTTGCTCGTTCGGCGACACCCGCCCATGTGACACTGCATTCGCACATGCCGGAACAAACGCTGTTCTTCAAAATCGCCGCCGCCTTCATCCTCCTGGCGCTGACAGTATTCATCAACGTCGCCGGCCTCACATGGACCATGCACCGGTTGAATATCGCGAAGATTGGAGCCGATTTGAGACTCTGGTCTTCGAGCTGGCTGCTTATCCGGCTCGCGGCCTGCGTGGTCGCGATTCATGTCGTCGCCATTTCCATCTGGGCCGGTTTTTACGTGTGGCAGGGCTGCCTGCCGGATTTTCATACGTCCCTCTATTTTTCGATCATCACCTACACGACCGTCGGCTATGGCGATGTCGTGCTCACGCCGGACTGGCGGTTGCTGTCGGGTGTCGAGGCGCTCACCGGCATCCTGATGTGCGGTCTCTCCACGGGCTATTTCTTTGCCGTCGTGCACCGGTTCCTTTCGCAGCAATCACAGCCCGCCGGTTGAACCCATCGCAAGGTCCGCAATTCGCCTTCTTCTTTTTTTGTCGAATCGCTAGACCCTTCGCATGCTCACGAGGGTTTTCTCGGCGGCGATCCGGGGCGTGGACGCGCTGGAAGTCGAGATCGAGGTCAATAGCGGCAGCGGCGATCCGCAGATCGTCGTGGTCGGCCTGCCCGACGCCTCGGTGCGCGAGAGCCGCGATCGCGTGACCACCGCCATCGCGAACAGCGGCTACCGCTGGCCGCGAAAGCGGACGACCGTGAATCTCGCTCCCGCGGACTTGAAAAAAGAAGGTCCGAGTTTTGATCTACCGATCGCGGTGGGGATGATCACCGTCGCCGAGGATGCCAGTGTGCCGCGGCTCGAGCGCTGCATGGTCGCCGGCGAGCTCGGCCTCAACGGCGAGGTGCGGCCGATCAAGGGTGCGCTTTCCATCGCCATCGAAGCGCGGCGCAAAAAGAAAAAAGCACTCATCGTTCCCGCTGCAAATGCCGCCGAGGCCGCGGTGGTGGAGGGGATAGAAGTTTTCGGCGTGAAGAGCCTGCGCGAGGCATATGAATTTCTGACACGCCAGCGCGAACTCGAGCCAGCCGTCTCGCAATTCGGCAACTGGGAGCCGAACGCCGAGGAACTCGATTTCGCTGAGGTGAAAGGCCAGGAGCAGGTGAAGCGCGCCATCGAGGTCGCCGTCGCCGGCAACCACGCGCTGTTGCTCATCGGTCCGCCCGGCTCGGGAAAATCGATGCTCTCGAAACGCATCCCGACCATCATGCCGCCGATCACGCTCGAGGAGGCGATCGAGACGACGAAAATTCACAGCGTCGCCGGCGCGCTCGACAGCTCGGGTTTTATCACGACGCGACCGTTTCGTTCGCCGCACCACACGATCTCCGACATTGGCCTTATCGGCGGCTCCGCAAATCCCGCACCGGGGGAGCTAAGCATGGCGCACAATGGCGTGCTCTTTCTCGATGAGCTGCCTGAATTTAGGCGTTCGACATTGGAAGTCCTACGCCAGCCTCTCGAGGATCGAAAAGTGACCGTCAGCCGAGCCGCGGGCACGGTGGTTTTTCCCGCGGACGTGATGTTGATCGCCGCGATGAATCCATGAGGTTGCGTTCCTCTTTTGCAACGTTCTTAGAAGGAGGAAGGTAAAGGAGGTTGATTTCGATCTCTCCTTTGCCGATCTCAATCCGGTCGACGATGGTTTCCACGATCGTGCGCTTTTCTTGGAACGAAAGCTCGAACCAGCGGCTGTAGAGTTGGATCGCTTGTTGGAGGCTTTCGTCGCTTGAAATGAGGTTCACCTTGAGAAGGTCGACCTCCGCCTGGAGCTTCGGGAGTTCTGCTTCGATCTGGGCCTTCTGCTCCTCCATGGGCCGGTATCGTGAGCCGAAGCCTTCCGAGGAAATCTGCTTGTCGAGATACAGCTGGTATACGGCATCCATTTCGGAGCCCAAGGCGCGCAGCCGCTTTTGGAAGTCGGCGATCTGCGCTTCCTTTCCAGAAATCTCGCCGTCGATTTTTTGAAGGTGTTCCGCAACGTCGTCAGGGGAAAGCAGGAATGACTTGAGCTGCTCGGCGAAGACGGCCTCCAAGTCGTCAATCGGCACCTTGTTCCGGCATTTCTGGCAAACGTATTTTGCGCTGTTTGAGAGGACATACATCTTGTGTCCGCAGGAACAGAAGGTGAGTCCCGAGAAGAGTTGCGTGGCAGGCTTGGTCCTCGGTTTTGCGTTGGCGCGTTGTTCGGCAAGAATGCGATTGCACTCGTCCCAAAGTTCGATCGGAACGATGGGCTCAACTTCTTGGATGATCCATTCCGATTCCGGTTTCCGCACCCAATGCTTCTTGTTCCCAAGGCTTTTCGAATGATTCATCCGGCGCAGTCCCTTTGATACAGGATCTTGGAGAAGGCGGGATATCGTTGTCTGGGTGAAGAGCGAGCGGTTGCGGGTACGGTATCCGGCTTCGTTGAGAAGCCGGGCCACCATGCGCTTGCGATGATGCTTTGCGAAAAGCTCAAACATCTTTCGCACCATGACCGCCTCGTCGGGATGCGGCATGAGCCTCCTCTCGTGCCAGCGATATCCAAGCGGTGCTGCGCCTCCGAGGGACTTTCCAAGCTTGGCACGGATCGGAACCGATGCTGCGACGCGCTCGGCAATTTCCTCCCGCTCCCATTGCGCCATGCCAGCGATCATCGTGTAGAAGAGGCGACCCGATGGGGAAGAGGTGTCGATGGATTCCTGGAGCGACACGAGATCGGCATTGCACTCGCGGAAGATGTCCGCGAAGTCCAAAAGTTCTCGGGTGTTGCGGGCGAGACGCGCGAGTTTTGAGAAGATGAGGGCGGTAATGCGCCCGGTGCGGATGTCTTCAAGCATCCGCTTCGTCTCGGGATATTCGAGGACGCTTTTGCCGGTAAAGCCTGCGAGGTCGTATTTCTCTTTTACCGTCCATCCTTTGAGCGCGGCATACTGACGCGCGCGCTGCTCGTGATGCTCCGGGCTCTCACCGCGGGCCTGGTCCTCGGTCGAGACGCGAATCCAAATACCGACTTCTTTCCTGTCTATCTGCGGCAGCGATTTCATCTTTGCACCTTTCGATTCATGTATTACAAGAAGAGCGAGCGTTCAAGATTTTTCTGTATTACATTATGTCAAAAAAGAAAATGGGCCGCCCGAAGCTGCCGGCAAAAAAATCGCTGCAGCCGGGCTTCTCGGTGCGGATGGTTCCCGAAGAAGCGCGGGAGGTGAGGGAAGCGATAAAGGCAAGCGGGAAAGGGAAGTCAGCTTGGATTCGGGAGGCGTTACTCACTGCTGCCCGCCGTAAATGATCTTTGCTTGAACGTCGGCTTCTCGTGCCATTGAGGGGATGCGCGAGTGGTTTCTACATCTTTGGCAGCGACGGTGCCACGAATGAATCCCGACAAGTGGGGCTTGAAGCGACGCGACCGCGAGCGCGAAAGACCGAGTCGGGTGTCAGAAGGAGCTGAGCATTGACGCACTTGTGCGATGGAGGGTGCCACCTCACACAGCCAAAATGGCGCGGAAAGACGGCGAGCTTAAAGAAATCCGTTGTTTCCAAGTTTTGTTGGATCAAAAC
>JBOHXO010000064.1:0-2367 GCA_050737475.1 Chthoniobacterales bacterium | reverse complement strand
GCTGAGCGCGGCGCTTCGCGTGGATTTTTCGGAGCTGTCGGTTTGCGAGGATTGAGCCGCCGGTTACACGTCCTGCGGGCGGTAGACGATGATGCCGATGTGGTCGCTCGAGCGCTTGAGGTATTGCGAGATGCGGTCGTCGAGGATGACCTTGCGGCCGCGCGAGCGGTTCGAGGTGGCGTGCATGAAGTGCATGCCGTCGGCGCGCTTCACCACCATGCCGACGTGCGAGGTGTAGCCGGTTTTGTCGGCTGAGACGATGGCGATGACGTCGCCGTTGCGCAGATATTTCTCGGTGGCTGCGACGCGGGACGACGGAATGTAATAGATGGGAAGCACCGAGACGCGCTGCTGGATGACGGCCATGCCGGGCAGCAACCCGCGGTTGTGGACCAGATATCTGTAGCTGCGCCACGCGGAAGTCATTTCGGTGATGTTGCGCTTGATGCGGACGCCGCCGAGCGACTGCGTGGGATTCGTCGAGAGGCCGCGGCGTGAGTTGTCGTAAAACACCTCCTCGAGAAAGTGCATGCGCGAGAGGTAGCTGCCGGTGCATTTGCCGCCTCGGTAGCGCTCGATCTCGACGTAATTCAGCAGATCCTGCGGCGTCGCGCCGACGGGCTTCTGCTTGATCATGCGCGCGAAGGCGAGGGAGATTTCATAAAACGTCCAGCAATCCACGCCATTGAGATTCACCGACGCCGCCTCGATGTGGTCGTCAATTTCGAGCGTGTAATTCACGTAGGGCGTGCCGAGCAGCGCCATGCCGACGCGCGCGGTGCGTTCGCCGATGGGCAGGGCACGCCAGTTTTCCTCCTGGGCTTGCGTGATGAGGCGCTGGAATTTCGCGGCGCCCTTGAAAGTCGTGGAGAGCGGGAGTTGCGCCGCGCCGGCGGCGGAAATTGCAAGGGCGAGAAACAAGAGAAGGATGCCGCGCATGATGGAATGGTAGCACAGGACGGGAGATTACAAATTAGCGACTTTACTCGACTGCGAACCAAGGTAATCCTCCCGCGCATGTCCCCCGTCTGGAAATGCCTCCTTCTCCTTGCATCCGTGCTGCTAGCCGGCTGCTGCTGCATGGATTGATGAGATAATCAAAGCCGTGAAATACCTGGCTCTGTTCCTCGTCGTCTGCGCCGCCGTGTGGTATTTTTTCCTGCGAAGCGCGCCTGAGCCTGTCGCCCCCCCACCTCCTCCGCCCGCCAGTCCGGAGCAGCAGTTTCGCACGGTCCTCTCCGCGAGTCCTGTGAAGGCGCCGGAGCTGGCTGCCATGTGCTCGTCCTATCCGCAACTGGCAATTCCATTGCTCAGGGGAAGGCAATTCTCCATCAGCGGGACGGTCGCCGAAGTGCGCACCAGCGGCATTGAAGGTCGGCGTGCGGATGTGGTGCTCGACGGCCCGGGGCCTCGCAAGATCGTGATGGTCGTCGATCTCGACCAATACAGCCGTCCCGCGGTGAATTTCCGTTATCTTGGAAGATTCGAGGCGGTGGGGACGGAGTTGCTCTATATGGTGGAGCAAAACGGGACCCGGACCAAAAAAGTTGTGACCACTCAGGGGGCGACCGTTTTGCAATTCGGCGCCTTGAAAACGCTGGGCGGCACGCTGGTCGAATTCAACATGGTCAACGGCCCTGTATGGGCGGGGGCGCAGACCAATCATTAAATAACGCACGGCCGAATCCCGCACGGGAAGGCTGGCTCTGCTGACTGGACTGGAGGCGCCGGCTGGTTGCGCTCGTTGTTGCTCCTCGCCTGTTGACAGTGCGGTGGACCACCGACATAGTGCGCCTCCGCTTTTCCGGGCGGGGATATGGAAAACATTCGAAACATCGCAATCATCGCACACGTGGACCACGGCAAAACGACGCTCGTGGACCAGTTGCTCAAGCAGGCGGGCACCTTTCGTGCCAATCAAAAGACCGACGAGCGCATGATGGACTCGATGGACCTCGAGCGCGAGAAGGGCATCACGATTCGCGCGAAGAACGCGGCGTTCCGCTGGCACGATTACCACGTGAACATCGTGGACACCCCCGGCCATGCCGATTTCGGCGGCGAGGTCGAGCGCATCATGAAGATGGTGGACGGCGTGCTGCTCGTCGTGGATTCGCACGACGGTCCGCAGGCGCAGACGAAATTCGTGCTCAAGAAGGCGATGGAAAACGGCCTCAAGCCCATCGTCGTGATTAACAAGATTGATCGCGAGAACGCCCGCGCGCACAAGGTGCTCGACATGGTGTTCGAGCTCTTCCTCGAGCTCAACGCGACGGACGAGCAGCTCGATTTCCCCGTCCTCTACGCCTCGGGCCGCAACGGCTACGCCTCGCTCGATCCCGATGCGCGCTCGGGAGACCTGACGCC
>JBOHXO010000063.1:0-6389 GCA_050737475.1 Chthoniobacterales bacterium | reverse complement strand
GCGCCACGCCGCGAGGGCGGTGCGCTTCGGGCTGAGTTTGTTCCAGCCGTTCCATGTTGCGTTGCCGATCACGCCGAAGAGCGCGAAATCCGCATGCACCGGCGCGTCGCCGAGGAGGAATGGCGCGTGGCGCAGCGTGGTCTCGAAATCCCCGAGAAGATCGTCGAAGCGCGCGGCGAGCGCCTTGCGATCGCGTTCCCACGCCTCGATGCAGCCGCGACCGAACGCGCGTTCCTTGTGCCGGATCATCATCGTGCGGGCAAGGGTGTCCTTGAAGGTCGCGATGTAAAACGGATCGGCAAGCTTGAAGCCAGCGCCTTCCAGTTCCTCCTCGATGAAGCGTGTGAGGCTGAGGTTGGGGGCCTCCAGCACTTTCGGAAAAAGGCGGCCGCCAGCGTATTTGCGATCCACATGGCGCGCGACATCGAGCGAAGCGCCACTCGACTCGCAGACAACTTTCCCGGCATCCGTCAGCAGCGGCACCTGATAGAATTTCCCACCACTCGCTGCGATGACTTCCTCACGAGTGTGTGGCGTGACCTCCACCGTGAGAAAATCCACGCCGCACGCGACGAGTGCCTGCGTGATCGGGATGCAATACGGGCTGTGCGCCATTTGATAAACCGTGAGCGCCATGGCGGGAAAAATTATTCCTTCGCGCCGGCCTTCGCACGGATTTTATCGTGGAGGATTTTCGGGAATGATTTTGTGAGAGTGTCGGGATGCGCGAGGATTTCGTCGCGTGAAATGAATATGTAAACCTGGAACGACTTGCGGTCCATGGTAGCCACGAGGGCGGCGCCTTCCAGGGTGGTTTTGTCCGGCTGTTTGACGGCGACCCAGAGTCTACGTGCGAGGGTGTGTGCTTCTTTCAGGAAATCTCCGGGGGGGTGCGGGAAAGTTGACAGTGCGGCTGCGTTTGATCAGCCTCCCGCGATGCAAAAATTACTCCTCGTTTTCGTTGCGGCGGCCGGTCTTGCGGGCGTTGCGTTTGGCAAGGAATTCAAGCTGCCCGATGCGGACAACGCCTACGCCTCGGTGGAAATTCCCGACACGTGGAAAGCGGAGACCTACGACAAGGGCGTGGAGGCGGTTTCGAAGGACGGCGAGGTTTATCTCGCGATCGAGACGGCCGGCGGCGACTCGCTCGACAAGAGCATTGACGACGCGATGGCCTACCTCAAAAAGCAGGGCGTCACCGTGGACGACGACAAGGCCGAGACCACCGAGGCAAAGCTCGGCGACATGGCTGTGGTGCGCACGAACTGGCCGGGCAAGGACGAGGACGGCCCGTGCCGCGTGACGTTGAGCATCGTGGCCGTGAGCAAAGGCAAGGGCCTGCTTGTGATCTACTGGGCCTCGCCCAAGGGTGACGAAGCGAACAGCAAGGATCTCGACGCGATTGCGAACAGCATCACGCCGCTGTAAAACCGATGTCTGCTGCCGCTGGAAATGTGCTGATGCGCTATTGGTTCGGATCGTCGGCGCCGTCGGGATTTTGCTCCCCGGTGTAGGCATTTCCGTTGGCATCCGTGTCCGCGTCGTCCTTTTCGTCGTCGCTGTTGATGATGGCATCGAGTTCCTCGGTCCGCGCGTCGGTGAGCCGCGTCTTCACGTTCGCAAAGACCATCGGATAGATCGTGCCGCCTTCGTTGGGCGCGGCTTCCAGTGCCGCCTCCGCGTCGCGATACGCGAGCCACGCCTTTTGCGCGGTCTTGAGTTTTGCCTGGCCATCCTCGTCGAGCGTCGCGCGCAATTTTTTATAGGCGGCGTTCAATTTCGCGTCGGATTTTTTGAAGTCGGCGGCGGCTTCATCGGTCATCTCGACCTGCGTCTGCGCGATGGCGGGGAGCGTGAATGCGGCGAGGGCGATGGCGAGAATGGCTGCGGTTTTCATGGGCGGAATTATTTGCTGCCGGGTTTGACGGCGGGGATGGCGGCGAGATCGGGCGGGAGTTTGTCGGCCTCGAATGTTTCGGGCGTCATTTGCACGAGCGAGACGAACGGGCAGCCGAAGTCGGGAATGTTGCCGCCGGAGCGGTCGACGATGCAGCCCGCGGCGACGACGACTCCGCCGAGGTGGCGCACGATATCAATCGTCTCCTGCACGCGGCCGCCGCGCGTCACGACGTCCTCCGCGATGATGAACCGCTCGCCGGGTTTGACCTCGAACCGCCGCATCACGAGCGAGCCCTGGCCGTCCTTCTCGACGAAGATGTGGCGCGTATCGAGATGCCGCGCGACCTCCTGGCCGACGACGATTCCGCCGACCGCGGGAGACATGACGGCGTCATATTCGAACCCGCGCAATTTCTCCGCGAGCAGGCCGCAAACCTGCGATGCGATCGTCGCGTGCTGCAGCAAAATCGCGCACTGAAAAAACTCCCGGCTGTGCAGCCCGCTGCGCAGGATGAAGTGGCCATGCAGCAGCGCGCCGGTCTTGCGGAAAAGGTCGAGAACTTCGTTCATGGCGGTGAGGAATACGAGGAATCTGGAACTCAGGAAATCAGGAAAAGCAGCGGGGAGGGAATCGCACGCGAAGTCGCGAAGTCACGAAGAAATACAAAGGATGTGTTACACACGGCCCACTTCGAGCGCCTCGTAGACTTTGAGCGCGGCGTAGGCGTCGTTTGCGGCGTAGAGGAGTTGCTTCGGCGAGAGGCGGGGCAGGGCCCAGTTCGACGTCGTGGCGCTTTTGGATTTCGGAAAACTTTGCTTCAACACAGTGCCCACCGCCGCGCGGACTCCGATCTGCCCGCGGTAGCCGAGTTTTCGAAACGCGACGTCGAGGTCCACCACGGCGCTGGGCTTGATTCCGAGGCGTGAGCGAATTTGCGTGTGATCCGAGCTCAGCCCGAACCCGACCTTCCGCACCTTTTCGGACGCCAGCAGCTCCTTGACGAATGGCACGCCTTCGAGCCGGTGGAGCTGGAAAATGAAGGCCCTGTCCGTGAGCGCGAACTGCACGACGTGCGGCCCCTTGTTCACCTCGCCGGCGTTGAAGATCGGCTTGGATTCCGTGTCGAACCCGGCCACGCCTGCCGCAAAAATTTCTGCGGCCGCGGCGGCGAAGTCGGCCTGGGTCGCCGGCACAAAAACGCGTTCCAGCGAAAGTCCCAGGAATGGCGGCAGCAGCGCGGTGTCCGCCTTGGTGGGAGCGATGGGTCTTGGGGGGCGGTGGCTGGACATCGCGAGGGTCAGCCCGTGGCCGGCGGTACGAAGCGCATGCCGGCTTTCTGGCGCTTGAGGAATTCCTCGCCGAGCGCGGCGTAGCTCATCGCGCCGGCGCCCATCGGATCGTGCTCGAAGATGGTGCGGCCGAAGCTCGGCGCCTCGCCGAAGCGCACGCTGCGCGGGATCACGGTGTCGAAGACGACTTCCTGGAAATGGTCGCGCACGTCCTTCACGACGGCCTGGTTCAAGTTCGTGCGCGAGTCGAACATCGTGAGCACGAGGCCGCTGAGCGTGAGGTCGGCGTTGTCGCCGCCGTTGCGCAAAAGATTCATCACCTGCATGAGCAGGCCGAGGCCCTCGAGCGCGTAGTATTCGCACTGAATCGGGACGAGAAGCTCGTCGGCGGCGACGAGGGCATTCGTCATGAGCACGCCGAGCGAAGGCGGGCAGTCGAGGATGGCGTAGTCGAATTTGTTTTCGGCGCGGATCGTGGCGAGCGCCCTGCGGACCTGCTTGTTGTGGTCGTCGAGGCGCGCGACCTCGGCCTCGGCGCCGGCCATCTCGAGCGTGGCGGGGATGGTGGAGAGTTTGTTGAAGCGCGTGGGGAGGACGAGCTCGGTGGCGGGCACATCGCCGACGATCGAGTGATAAAGACTGCGCCGTTCGACGTCGTCCGCGCCCAACATGGCGCTCGTCGCGTTGCCCTGCGGATCGAGGTCCACGAGGAGAATGCGCTGCCCGAGCGAGGCGAGGGAGGCGGCGAGATTGACGGAGGTCGTGGTCTTGCCCACTCCGCCTTTCTGGTTGGCGACGGCGATGGTTTTCATTCTAAAAATTCAAGGGGACAAACTTCACTGGTTCGCGGAATAGTAATCCACGAGTCCCGCCGCGATGCCATCGGCATATTCGCGGTAGATGCTTTTTTGCATTTTTCCGCCGACGAGTTTCGTCCCCTTGTAGTCGCCGGCCTGCACGCGGTCGAACACGGCTTTGCAATTTTGCACGTAGGGCTCGACGTAGAGCACGGGGCACTGGAAAAGGCGGTTCGCGGCGAGGTTGCGCGCCCAGATGTAGGGGCTGTTGCCGAGCTTGAGGGCGTTTGGCGTGGTGTATTCGTAGGGCGGCAGGCCGGTGGCCTTCACCATCGCGGCGGAGACGGACTCGGCGAGCGCGAGTTCTT
The DNA here is from genome assembly GCA_050737475.1 of Chthoniobacterales bacterium. Lineage (GTDB taxonomy): Bacteria > Verrucomicrobiota > Verrucomicrobiia > Chthoniobacterales > JAATET01 > JAATET01. Next base: position 2,035 of record JBOHXO010000063.1, on the reverse strand, counting down.
CGCGGTAGGCGCGGGAAAGGAGCTTCGCGAGCATCGTGAGGCGCTGGTCCTCGTAGGCCATTTCCTTCGCGCTGAAGCAGCCGGTGATGAGGAAATGCATGTGGTTCTTGTCGGTGAGGACGGGTCGCGCGGGGTCGCCCCAGGCCTCGGCATTCACATGCAGGCAGAGCACGAGGTCGGGCTTGATGAGCGTGTTGACGACCTCGGCGCGCGCGCGAATCTCGGCCTCGCGGAAAAAGAGCCAGTTAATTTCCTTTTGCACGCTATCGGGCGTGGCGGGTTCCTGCTTCGCGGCGAGGGAGGCGGGTGCGAGCTTGCTGAGATCACCGGGCCGCTCCGGCGTGACGGGCGCGGCCTTGCTGCGCGTGAGCCAGACCTGCGCGCCGAGCGCCTCGAGGCGCGGCACGAGGAGCTTCGCGACACGCAGCGTCATGTCGCCCTCGGTGACGGGTGCGGATTTGCCGATGACGAACCACCGTTCCTCCTGCTTCGCCCATTTTCCGCCGACGTGGCCGGGATCGAGCGCGATGCGCACGCCGTCGAGCGGCTTCGCGGCGGGGCGGGGGACCATTTCGGATTTGGGTCGCCAGAATCGCGGCGCGGACTTGATCGAATCGGACGCCGTGGCGAAACGCAGCACGTAAGGCGGCGCGCCGGTGTGCGTGAGGATGGACGCGCTGGTCTCTCCGACCGTGAGGAACGGCTTCCACACGCCGCCGGGCGCATAAACGCTGTCGAGCAATGCGAGGAAATCCGCGCGTGTGATCGTCTCCTGGTATTTGTCGAGCGTGCTCCAGTCCGGTTTTGGCGCGAGCGGACTCGTCATCTGCGCCGGCGCGGCGCCGCCGAGGGCCAGCACGACGAGCGCGGGGAGGACGGCTGGAAATTTCAAAGCGCTTGGGTTGTAACGCATCGCCCTCGCCGCTTACGATAAAAAGCACCCATGATCCGGATTCTTTTTCTAGGCGATATTGTCGGCGAACCCGGCCGCGCCGCAGTCATTGCCCGCCTGCCTTCCTTGCGCGAGGAGCGCCAGGTGGATTTCATTATTGTGAACGGCGAAAATGCCGCCGGCGGTCGCGGCATCACGCCGAAGATCGCGATTGATCTGTTGCGCTGCGGCGTCGCGGTCATCACGACGGGTGATCACGTGTGGGATCAAAAGGACCTCGCGCAATGGCTGCCCACCGAGCCCCGCGTCCTGCGGCCCGCGAACTACCCGGACGGCGCGCCGGGATTCAGCAGCGTCGTGCTCGAGACTGCAAAGGGGAAGATCGCCGTGCTGAATCTGCAAGGCCGCACGTTCATGCAGCCGATTTTGGAAAATCCGTTTCACGTCGCAAACGCCGAGGTCGAAAAACTGCGCGCCGAGACGCCGGTGATCTTCGTGGACATGCACGCGGAGACGACGAGCGAAAAAATCGCGATGGGCCGTCATCTCGACGGCCGCGTCTCCGCCGTGGTCGGCACGCACACGCACACACAGACTTCCGACGAGAGGATTTTTCCCGGCGGCACGGCATTTTTGTGCGACGCGGGAATGTGCGGACCGGACGACTCGATCCTCGGCCGCGCCATCGAGCCGATCGTCGGGCGGTTTCAGTCGAACCTGCCGGTGAGTTTTCCCATCGCGGCAATCGGCAAAGTCTCTGAAGGCGCGAAACGTATCATCGATGCTTCGGATCTTATCGTCACTCCCGGCTTCATCGATCCACATACGCACTACGACGCGCAAATCTGTTGGGACCCGCTGCTGTCGCCATCTTCCTGGCATGGCGTGACCAGTGTCGTCATGGGTAACTGCGGGGTAGGACTGGCACCTTGCCGGCCCGAGGTACGCGAAATAGCGGCCTGGGATCTCGTCAACGTCGAAGCCATTCCTATTGACGTACTGAGCAAAGGCATTTCTTGGGATTGGGTCACCTTCCCCGAGTATATGAACGCGGCACAGAAGCGTGGCCTTGGCGTCAACGTGGGTTTCCTGGCACCGCTGACGCCGTTTCGCCACTATGTCATGGGTGAGGAGTCCATGGAC
>JBOHXO010000062.1:0-9423 GCA_050737475.1 Chthoniobacterales bacterium | reverse complement strand
GGCCATCATCATGCGGCCGCTTGCGTCGGTGCCGAGATAGACCATCACATGCGTGACGGGCGGCTTGCGCGGCGGCTTGTAGGTGTTTTCCCAAAACAACAGGTCGCCCGGTCGCAGGTGCTTGCGCAGGGCCTTGGGATCGGGCCGGCCGCGCCACAGTCGGTGGCGTTTGCGGAGCCATTCATATTGATCGGACGCGGTGCGGGGGAGATTGATGCCGCGCACTTCGCGATAGAGCCATCGCGTGGTGTTCGAGCAATCCATGACCCAGGTTTGGGTTTCGCCGGGCGGCAGCCAGCGAGCGTTGTAGGCGACGTTTTGCGAAGATGGGATCGCGATGGCGTCGGCGAAACTCATCGGCGGCGTGGCGACGGCTTCGGCGCGCATCACGGGCATTTGCGCGGACGCCGATGCGGCGAGCAAAAAGAGGAGCACGGGGATCAGGCGCATTTGAGAATGTGGATGGTAATTTCCGGCGGGCAATTCAATCGCGCGGGCACGCTGCAGCTTCCCGTGCCGCGCGAAGTATAGCCGAGCATTGAGCCTTCGCGCCACGGGCCGGCGAGCAATCGTCGCGGCACGTGAGATTTCGTGACGATGGCGAATCCGCCCGGGAGGCAGAGCTGCCCGCCGTGCGTGTGGCCGCTCAAATGCAGCGCGTAGCCGAGCGCGGCGGCTTCGGTCCATGTTTCCGGGCTATGCGAGAGGAGAATGCGGCAATCGCCGGCCGGAATCCCCGCGCTCGCTGCGTGAAGATCGTGTGTGCCGAACATGTGCGCGTCGTCCACGCCGCAAATCCAGATGCGCGCGCCGTTGCGTTCGATGGCGACGCGTTCGTTGAGGAGCATGCGGATGCCGGCGGCTTCCAGCGGAGGGACTTTTGCGAGACGGTCGTGATTCCCCAGAATGGCGAGGGGCCGCTGGCCGAGGTGCGGCACGAGGCGGATCGTGAGCGCGAGCGACATGTTCCAATCATTGCCGATACGGTCGTGGTAGTCGCCCGTGAGCACGCATTGGTCGAAGGCGACGCCTTTGATGGATTCGATGACGCGGGGAATCAACGCTTCGTCTATGTCCGAGTGCAGGTCGGTGATCTGCATCAGTCGGAAGCCGTCGAATTCGCGCGGGAGTGACGGCAGAGGGACGACGTTCTCGACGATCCGGATGTCGAGAAATTCGCGATACGCACGTCGCCAGAGCCCCACCATGCGAAGCCCGACGTGAACAATTGCGCGGACGATGGCGGACTTGAGCGACTCCACTTTCTCGCGATGCCAGAGCGAATGCTCGCGGTGCAGGCGCTTTCGCACGAGTTCCTCGCCAAGGCGGGCGACGAGGTCGGGCGAAAGTTCGGACATCGCGCGCATTAAAACGCAGCACGGCTGCCGAGGCCAGCGCGCAGAGACTTCCCAAATCCGCGGGTGGCTGCCACACTCCCGCGCGTTGAGTTCCCTGGGCCGAGTTGTTGTGCGCTTCCTCCGTTTGCCGGCGTGGCCGGCGGCGTTCGTGCTTGCCTTGCTGGCGGGCTGCGCGGGTTCGCGAATCATCGTGAAGGACGACCGTCCGGGCATGCCGCCCGCGATCTTCGATCCGCATCCCGTCAAGGTGCAGCACGGCAAGGCGTCGTTTTATTGGGAGGATTATCGCACGGCCACCGGCGAGCGATTTCATGCCGACGGGCTCACGGCGGCGCATCGCACGTTTCCGCTGCAAAGCTGGATTCGCGTGACGAACGAGCGCAACGGCAAGTGGGTGATCGTGCGCGTGAACGACCGCGGTCCCTACATTCGTGGCCGCATCGTGGACCTGAGCCGCGGCGCGGCGCGGAAGGTGGACATGATCCAGGCCGGCATCGTGCCGGTGAAAGTGGAGTTGCTGCGGCGCATTAATGTGATCTCGAAACCGAATCTGCACCTTACGCCGGAGATTCGCGCGAAAGCCGAGGCGCGCGCGAAAGCCCGGGCGATGTCTGAATCCGCACCGGAGCCGACGCCCGCGAAGCCGAGGCCGCCGGTCAAATTGCGACGCTGAAAAATTCCATGGGTAGGATCGCTGCAACAAGGCGGCTGCTTGCCATCGCGGCATTTGTTGCGGGCGTGGCCGGGCTCATGCTCAACGAGACTTTGCGGGACGCGAAGCCAGCGTCTGCGCTGGTGTTTTATGCGCTGCCGCTCCCGATTTCGGGATTGTCACTGCTGATCGCGGCATTGCTTTTTCGCGCGCGCTTTTGGCGCATGATGGTGGCCCTTGCCGGAATTGCGACGCTGAGCATCTGGCTTTTTCAAAGTTACGGGATGGCCTATCCCGCGAAGGCGAAATGGAAGGTGATCGAATGGAACATGGGACGGCCAAGGCATCCATTCGAGCCGCTGCTCTCGCTCGTGCGAATGGAGCGACCGGATGTAGTCGTGCTGATCGAGAGCGGCGACATTTCGCCGGCCATGACGGCGTATTATCAGACCGCGCTGCCCGGCTACCGAGTGGTGCCGAAATCAAAGGAGCTGACCTGCATCGTGCGGGGTAAAATGCTCGGCTCGAATGTGCGCGGTCTTGTGAATGGCAGCGACGTCGCGCGTTTTCACGTGGAGGTGGACGGAGAGCGGATGAATGTATTTGCCGCGGATCTTGGAGCGTCCCCCTTCATGCCGCGCCGGCCGCAGATTGACATGCTGGCGGCGTTTGCCCGCGTGGGGCCGCGCACGATCGTGATGGGGGATTTCAACACACCACTGGAATCCGCACAGCTCGATCAAATGCGGGAAAGCTTCACCGAGGCGCGGAGCGGGCCGCATCATGGATTCCGCGAGACGTGGCCCTACAACCTGCCGCTGCTTTCGCTGGACCAGATCTGGCTCTCCCGCGATCTCGAGCCGGTATTCTCGACGAGGCGGCTTGGATTTGCCTCGGATCACGCGCCGGTGATCGTGAGTTTCAATCCCGTGAAGTGAGGTCCGTTGCGACGTCACGTCTGCCGCCATTTGGGCGGCCATGCGGGGCGGACGCGCGCGGAGGCGATGAAGCAAAGGCCGATGGCAACGAGAAAGAGCGAGAGAAACTGCCCGCGAGTGAGTGGGCCGGTAAGGGCGGCGTCGTTCTCGCGAAACGATTCGCCGAGGATGCGCACGCCGGCGTAGGCAATGAAAAAGGTGCCGGCGAGCACGCCATTCGCGAGGCGGAACCGGGTGCGCAGAATCCACAGCAGACAAAAAAGAAACGCGCCCTCGAGTGCAGCCTCGTAAAGTTGCGACGGGTGGCGCGGGGTGAGGATGGCCTCGAGCGCGTGCCGGAGCTGCGGGGAACTTTGCGCGGCCTGAACGATGGCTTCGGGCGTGTCCCACGAAGCGTTGATGGCGGTCGCGGCCCTGATGGCTTCGTTGCGCTGAACGGGATTGTCGTGAAGTCCGTTGAACAGGATTTCGCGCGGAAATTGCACGGCCCACGGGACGGTCGCCTTGTTTCCGTAGAGCTCGCCGTTGATGAAATTCGCGATGCGTCCGAACATCAATCCGAGCGGTGCGACGACGGCGATATTGTCGCAGAGATTGCGCCAGGAGACCTTGTGCCGGCGGGCATACCAGAGCGTGTAGAGTGCGACTCCCGCGATGCCGCCGTGGCTGGCCATGCCGCCGTCCCAGATTTTGAAGAAGACGATGGGATTCGATATGAGGCCGTCGAGATTGTAGAAAAGCATGTAGCCGAGGCGGCCCCCGAACACGACGCCGAAGATGGCACTGCCAACGATGAAATCGGCGACGGCATCGGGCTTGATGTCGGAGTAGCCGCGCGCCGCGAGACGCTTGTAGAGAAGGATTCCGACGAGGAACCCAAGGACGTAGGACAGGCCATACCAGCGAACGCCGATCCCGTGCCAGAACTCGACGAGATACGGGCTGAGATGATGGACGTAATAGGCGAACAGCATGTGGGCGCATGCAGGTTGCACGGGCCGGGGGCGGCCATCAACGCCGGATTCACCGCCTTGTATTTGACAACGCGCGGGGAAAGCGATTTACCTCAACCCCGTGAAAGTTGCCCTCCTTTGTCTTTCGTTGGCGGCCGTGTGCCTTGCCTCCTGCACCACGATCCAGAACCGCCGCGACATGTATTGCGGATACGGCCGTGTCAACGGTCCTTATACCTCGGGCAAATACCTCGAGAAGAAGGAAACGGTCATCGTCGCGTCCGAATACAAGGACGTCGTCAAATAGCGCGCCGCTAGAATAGCGGGGGCGCCGGAGCGCGATGCACGGAAGTGCCGCGCACGAACGTCTCGATCACCGCCTGCGGTCCGCCGCGATACACGAGCAGCGTGATCACCTCCTCCGCGGAGAGATCGCTGTGCATGTTGCCGCGGATGCCGTAGGGCAGCACGTGCGCGAGGTCCAGCACGACCACGTCGGCCTCCTTGCCCACGTCGAGCGTGCCGATGAGCGACTCCTTGCCGAGGGCCTGCGCGCCGCCGAGCGTGGCGAGATGGAAAACGTCCGCCGTCGAGGGAACACGCACGCCGTCGTTGTAAAATGAGCGCGCCTTTTGCGATTCGATCGCGCTGCGCATCACGCGCCACATGTCGAGTTCCGGGCCGCCGGCGACGTCCGACGCGAGGCCCATGCGCAATCCGGCGCCGAGCAACCGGTCCATGGGCATGATGCCGCTGTTGAGGAAGAGATTTGAAGTCGGGCAGTGAGCGACGACCGAGCGGGATTCCGCGAGCAGGCGGATTTCGTCGTCGTCGAGGTGGATGCAATGTCCCAGCACGGAGCGCTCGCCGAGCAGCCCGCAGGTTTCGTAGACGGCGGTATAGTTCGGCAAATTCGGGAAACGTTCGCGGACGGCCGCGATCTCGCCGTGGTTTTCCGAGAGATGCGTCTGGATGTAGGCGTCGAATTTCCTCGCGAGCAATCCGGCCTCGCGCATGAGTTCCTCGCTGCACGTGACGGCAAAGCGCGGACTGAACGCGTATTCGATGCGCCCTTCATCGCGCCCGTGCCACTTGCGGCAGAGCCGTTCGCTTTGCTCGAGCGAAAGCGGGAGAATTTTTTCCGGCTTCAAACCGCCGTAGCTGCCTTCGTCCATCATCACTTTTCCGAGGATGATTCGCAGTCCGCTTTTCTCGGCGGCTTCGAACGCCGCGTCGCAGCTTTCCTCGTAGATCGTCGCGTAGAGCATCGCGCAGGTGGTGCCATTGCGCGCGAGGGCCTCGAAAAAATGCGGCGCCTGCTGCCGCGCGGTGGCGGCGTTGAATTGCTTCTCGACGGGGAATACGTGCCGCTGCAGCCACGGGAGCAGGGCTTCCTCGACGCGCGCGACCACCGGGTATTGCGGCAGATGGGCGTGGACGTCAATGAGCCCGGGAATGATCACCGCCTCGGGCGCATGCAGCCAGCGCACCAGTTCCGCGCCGGGCATGCGCTTCACTTCGTCGAACGTTCCCGACGCGGCGATGAGGCCGTCCTCGATAAGAATCGCGCCGTCGCGCACGCTTCGCAACCGGCCTGGTGCGGGCGAATCAATGAGCAGGCCGCGCAGGCCCTTGAGATTTCGGGTGGGAATCACGTCCCTTCGGCTATCCGCTTCGGCGGTGCGCGGGAAGCGCGATTTTGAACGTGGCGCCCGCTCCTGGCGTGCTGCGAACCGAGACATGGCCGCCATGCGCGGTGACCACATGCTTGACGATGGACAGGCCGAGGCCCGTGCCGCCTGCATCGCGCGAGCGATCCTTGTGCACGCGGTAGAAGCGCTCGAAGATGTGCGGCTGGTCCTGGTAGGGAATGCCGGGCCCGTCGTCGGAAAATGAAATTTCGATTTCGTCACCGCGCTGGCGCGAGGAAATCCGCACGTGGACGCCCTCGTCGGAATATTTGAGCGCGTTGGCGAGGAGATTGAAAAACACCTGTTCGACGCGCGGTGGATCCACCTCGACGTGTTCGGTTTCGAGCGCGAGTTCCACCGTTGCTTTTCGCTCCTTGATCGGGACATCGAGCCGGTCGAGCACGTTGCGCACAAGGCTGTCGAGTTCGACGATGCTGCATTTCAATTCCGGCTCGCGATGCTCCATCCGCGAAATCGTGAGCAGGTCGTCAATGAGCAGGTTGAGCCGCTCGCCGTGCTTGCGGATGACATCGAGCGAGCGCGTGGCCAGCTCGCGGTCGTCCATCGCGCCATCGAGCAGCGTCTCGACGTAGCCGTTGATGATGGTGAGCGGCGTGCGGAATTCGTGGGAGACGTTGGCGACGAATTCCCTTCGCACCGCCTCGAGCTCGCGCACTTCGGTGACGTCGTTGAACACGCCGAGCACGCCTGCCGGCGCCGCGCCGCCCGCCGGCACAAGCGGCGAGAGATGCACGCGGAAATGCCGGTCCGGACGCTCTTCGCCGATGCGCGCTTCGTCGTGAATTTCGATGATGACATTGCGCGTCTCGCGCATCACGCGATCCGCTGCGGCGGCCAGTTCCGGGCGGTGAAAAACCTCGAGCAACCCGCGGTTGATGGGCGAGCGCGTGAGGTCGAACATCGTATGGAGCGCGTCGTTCGCGAGGCGGATGCGCAGCGTGGGGTCGAGGATCACGACGCCCTCGATCATGCTCGCGAGGATGGCGCGCAGGCTGAATCCCTCGTCAACGAGCTGGCGGCGCTGGCGGCGCAAGCGATCGGCCACGCGGCCGAGGTCGGCGGAAATTTGCGCAAACGGCCGCAGCGAGGAGCGCACGATGGGCGAGCTCGGCTCATCGTTTGCAAGCGATCGGATGAGGTCGCGCAAATCCAGCAGCGGACGGAGCAGCAGGCGCCAGAGCAGCCAGCCGCCAAGCGCCACGGCGGCGGTGATCAGGATTGTCGCGGTCAAATTCTCGCGAGCGCGCCGAAGCGGTAGCCTTCGCCGCGCACGGTCTCCAGCCTCGCCGCATGACCGCCGAGTTTTTCGCGGAGACGGCGCATGTGGGTATCCACGGTGCGCGTGTCAATCGCGTTGCGGTAGCCCCACACGTCGAAGAGCAGGGTCTCGCGGGATTGCGTGCGCCCGCGCCGTTCGATGAGCAGGGTGAGAAGTTTGAATTCCGTGGACGTGAGATCGAGCCGTTCGCCGGAGAGGCGCACCTCGAAGGTGCCCTTGTCCACGACGAACTCGTCCACCTCGATGTTCGCGCCCTGCTCGGATTTTCGGAGTCTTCGCAACAGCGCCTGCACGCGGAGCACGAGTTCCTTCGGGCTGAACGGCTTTGGCACGTAGTCGTCGGCGCCGAGCTCCAGGCCCTGGATGCGCTGCTCGGGTTCGGCCTTTGCGGTGAGCATGATGATGGGAATGGACGATGTGGACGCGTCCTCCTTGAGCGCTTTGCAGACTTTTTCGCCCAGCATTCCCGGAAGCATGAGATCAAGAATGATCACATCGGGCCGCTCGGTGCGCGCTTTTTCCAGGCCCTTGAGACCGTTATCGGCAATGGAAACGGCATAGCCTGCGCGAGTCAGATTATAACGCAACAGGTCCACGACATCCTGCTCATCTTCGACCACGAGAACTGTTTCGGCCATGGCTGCCCTCTCTACCCAAAGCCCCGGGGGCCTGCAAGGTCCGCAAAAAATGATTCGGGCCACTGAGCGGAATCAGAAAACAAAGAAAACTGACCCGCGGTGGCCCGAATCGCTGCCTTAACCGATATGTTTGACGGCTTCAGGGGCCTCTTGTTCAAAAAAAATGAAGAAAAGTTCGGCTCCTTCTGTGACGAAATTGTAACACACTTGGAAACAGGGGCTTGCGCCCTGTTGAGATCAAACCTCCAGCCTGTAGCCGAGCCCGTGCACCGTGAGCAGGTGCTGCGGTTCGGCGGGATTGGCTTCGATTTTCTGGCGCAGTTTCACAATGACCTGATCGAGCGTGCGTGTGGTGCCGAGGTAATCAATGCCCCAGACTTCGTTGAGAATGCGGTCGCGCGCCACGGCGTCGCCGGCATTGCGATGGAGCAACGCGAGAACGGAGAGTTCGCGGGGCGTGAGTTCGAATTCCTGCCTGCCCCTGCTGCCGCGCAGCGAGCCGGTGCGCACCTTCACGGCGCCGAATGCGATTTCATCGGGCAGCGCAGGTGCGCCGTCGCGCGAGCCCGATCGCCGCAGCAGCGCGTGAACGCGGGCGAGAAGTTCGCGCAGGCCAAACGGCTTTGTGACGTAGTCATCCGCACCGAGTTCGAGGCCGATCACCTTGTCAATTTCCTGTCCCTTCGCGGTGAGCATGAGCACGGGCACGGGATTTTTTGCGCCGCGCAGTTCGCGGCAAATATCGAAACCGCTTTTGCGCGGCAGCATCACGTCGAGGATCACGAGATCCGGCGCGGTTTGTTTGATGAGCGGCAGGGCCTGCGCGCCGTCGGAGCATTCCGTCACGGAATATCCTTCGCTCTCGAGCGCGTCCGAAATGCCGAGCCGGATGTGGGGGTCGTCCTCGACGATCAATATTTTCATGATTCCTTCTCCGTTGCCGCGATCGGAAGCCGCAACGTGAACACGCTGCCGCCGCCTTCGCGTTTGTGATATTCCACCTCGCCGCCATGGTCCCGCGCAATGTTGCGCGCGAGGGTGAGGCCGAGGCCGCTGCCCTGGATGTTGGTGGCGAGCGAATCGTTCGAGCGATGGAAGGCTTCGAAAATCCGTGCTTCCTCGCCGTCGGGCACGCCGATGCCGCGGTCCTGCACGGAGATGAGCACCGAGCCGTTTTCGCGCTGGGAGAGCAGTGAGACTTCGCGCCTTTCGCCGGAGTATTTTTCGGCGTTCGATAAAAGATTCACCAGCACCTGGCCGATGGCATCCGCATCGGCGACCACGTGATAGGGCGCGTCTTTCGAAACCCGATCGCACAAAAACCCCGCCTCGTGCAGATGCAGGCTCTGCGCCTCCCACACGCGATCCACGACGGGCAGCAAATCCATTTCCGCCTTGTTGTAGGTCTTCTGCTTGCGGCCGCTGCGCGCGAAATCGAGCACGTTGTTGATGAGGCGCGTGAGGCGTTCGCTCTCGAGAATGATGATGCGCAGATAGTGGGCCTGCTTGCCGGCCTCGTGAATACGGCCCTGCGCGAGCAGTTCGGCAAACATGCGGATGGAAGTGAGCGGCGTCTTGAGTTCGTGCGAGACGTTCGAGACGAAGTCGGTTTTTTTCTGCGCGAGCGCGAGTTGCCGGCGCGCGTCGAAGGCGACGAACATTCCCCCGGCGAGGATCGCCGCCAGCGCAACCGCGATGAGCAGCACGATCGTGAGAGTGACCAGCCGGGCCGATTGCGCGACCTGGCCGGGATGCAGCATGTAGAGGGCGGTTTCCCAATGCGGAAGGACTTCGCCGATCTCGCTCGCGACGAACGGCCGCTTCCACTCGGTCGTGAAATCCGGGCGCGACACGGCCACTGGCTGCGCGTTTTCGTCGAGCACGGCAATGCAG
>JBOHXO010000061.1:0-4686 GCA_050737475.1 Chthoniobacterales bacterium | reverse complement strand
CTTCATCACCATGCCGCTCTTCGTCCGCTGGCTCGGCTGGTGGCTTTTCCCGGAGGACGCCTCGACGTTCCGCGTCACGTCGAAAGGCATGGTCATCCTCATCGTTCTATTCGCGCTCGAAGTTGCCGCGCTCTGGCGCCTGCTGCCCTGGTAAATTGATATGAAAATCCCCACCATTCTCTGCATCGTCCTCGTCGTGGAATTTTTCCCCGGCTCCGCGCGAGCCGCGGATCCAGCGCCCGCGCAACCCGCCGCTGCCTCGGGCTACAACGAAAAATTCATGAAGCGCGCGATCGAGATTTCCAAGACCGCGCTCACGACGCCGGGCTCCGAGCCATTCGGCGCGGTCATTGTCTGCAACGGCAAAATTGTCGGCGAAGGCCTCAGCCACGCTCTCGCCTCGATGGACGTCACATCCCACGGCGAGATCGAGGCGATTCGCGATGCCAACCGGCGGCTCAAGCGACTCGATTTGTCGGATTGCGAAATCTACACGAGCTGCGAACCGTGCCCGCTCTGCGTCGCAGCGATCGGCATCGCGCGACTGAACAAAATGTATTACGCGGCCACGCTCGATCAGTGCGGGAAAGCGTTTGCGGTGCTGCCGCCGGGCGGCCGCTTCGAGGTCAAGGTTGACGAATTGATCGCCGACGAGCGCACCACGGTCGGCCAGCGCAAGATGCCCGCCGAGCAGCAAATGAGCGCACAGTCGTTCGAGGTCCTGAAAGACTGGGCGCTCGAGCGCAAAGCCGCGCTGGCCAAATGAAGCATCGAGTCATTTCACCCGCAGATCTTCCACCCGCAAAATTCCACACCATCCAAACACGCTCATGAAAATCCCATCCATCCTACTTGCCATCGCGATCTCGCTGACCGGCGCCGTCACCACACGAGCCGCCGATGCCGCGGCGGATTCCAACGCAGTGCCGGACTTCCTGATGCCGGTCGTGCTGAATTCCCAGCCGGTTCCCAGCAAGCAGGAGCAGGCGGGCAAGGCCGTCTATCAATTGAACAATTCGATGTTCAACATCTACGACAACTCGCTCGCCATTTATCAAAAAAACATCCTCGCGCGCGTGCCCCTCATCATGGCGCTCTTCAGCGGCAAGGGCGGCCGCTTCATCCTCTACCGGCCCGGCCAGCCGCCGCTCGAGGCGCCGTCGGTTCCGCCGATCTACCAGGCCGCGAAATCGGTCGGGCATTGCGCCATGGCGACCTACGCCTGCGTCGCGCCTTACATCGCGACATCGCATGAAGACCCGTCGTGGATTCCGCTGATGAAGAGCTACAACCTCGAAATCCGCATGGCGAAGGCCGCCATCGTTGATCTCGGCGCGCCACCCGAGGACCAGGCGCTCCTGCAGGATACGCTCGCGAAAGTTCTGGCCTTCCAGGATGCCTGTTTGAAAAACGGCGGCTTCACCTACGACGAAGTCCTGGCCTACGCGCGCGGCGTCGAGCCGAACATCGAGAAGCTCGTCGCCCTCGCCTCGGGCACGCAGGTGAAGCATTGGTTCGAGGTCATGACCGAGTGGAAGAAAATGCTCGGCAAGGATTGGGACAAGACCTACGGCCTCTCGAACTCGATCTACGTCGCGCGGCAAAACAACATCCTGTTCTCCGTCCTCGTCCAGTTCTTCGGCGAGAAGGCGATGAACGATCGCCTGCTGTTGATGGAAACCACCGACTTCCAGACCACGCCGGACGACATGCTCACCGCCTTCGCGCGCATCCTCTCCGATCGCGTGCTCGGCGAGGTCTTCTTCAACAACGACCGCCTCATGGACTACGAACTCCTCGGTTTCGGCGGCCGCGCAGCGATCGAACGGGAAATGACCGCGCGTGGAGAAAAGGCGCTGCTTCCGCCGCTCGTTCCATTCAACAGCACGCAGTGGCCATTCCGCATTGATCCGGACAGCGGCACGGGCCCGAAGTCCTTCGACGACCTGCACAAAATGGGGCTGTTGAAGCCGTGATGAAATCGCTGTTTCAACGGCTGGCTCCCGCCCTTTGCGCGATGCTCGGATTTTCCGGGTTCGCCGGGGCGAAGGAGCTGGCCTACGAACGCACGGACCCGCCGCTCGAAGTCACATTCGCCGTTGCGGGCGGGCACTACAGCGGCGTGGTCACCGGCGGAAATTTGTTTCTTCAATCGGACATATCAGAGGCACCCGTCGTGCGCTGGAAGGACGCGGCCGCTGGCAAATTCTACACGCTGCTGATGCTCGACTTCGACGGCAACGCGAACGGCTCCTGGCCCGATCCGGTCGCCTCCGGCGAGAACAGTCCCGTGCGGCATTGGATCGTGGGCAACATTCCCGGCGAGGCGCTGGCGGGCGATGGCTATGTGGAATCCGCGAACAATCCGTCGGGTGGAAAGCTGGCGGTTCTTCAGCCGTATCGCGCCCCGCACATCCCGATGGTTTCCGATCGCTACGGACTTTATTTGTTCGAGCAGGCGAAGGAAATTTCCTTTGCGGAAGTGACCGGGCCGATCACGAATTTCGATCTCGCGAAATTTCTTTCGACCTATCAGTTGACGGATCCCAAAGCCGCCAACTTCTTCGTGGCGATCTACACGTCGGAGTCGCCATTTTCAGGAAAGGCATTCCAGGGAAACGATGTTTCCAAAACCTGGCATGCGGATCTCGGGAAGGGTCAGCTCACCAAATAATTTTTGAAAAAGCCGAGCGCTTCCTCGTATTCGGCAGGCGTGTTCAAATCCCATTTGAGCCACGCGGGATCGCAGTCCATCAAGCGGCGGGTTTCCGCGCGATGAGCATCCAGCCAGCCTCGCAGGCCTTGCGAATCTTCGCCGAGCGCGAGGAGTTCGTCGCGTGCCGAGCCGGCGATGACGATTGGATGTCCGCGTTTGCCGCAGTGATCGGGCAATAGAATTTTCTCCCGCGATGTTTCCGACTCGCGGCGCAGACGTTCATACAATGCGGGCGGACGGGGTTGGTCGGCCGACGTGATCAGGATTCGCGTCGCATCGCGCTGCACGCTTTGCACGCCCGCGGCCAGCGACGTCGTCTTGCCGCGCGAAGGATCGGGATTCAGCACCGCGCAGCCTGCGGGAAGTTCGGCATTCCAATACGCAAAATGATTCGGTCCGAGCACGACGAGCGGTTGCCACCCGGCAGACTCCAGTACATCCACAGTCCATTGCAGCAGGGATTTTCCGTCCAGCCATGGAAGCCGAGCTTTCTCGCGGCCCATTCGTCCGGAGTTTCCCGCTGCCAGCACGATCGCAAAATAACTCATGCTCATCCCGCCATGGCGGTGGCATCCTGTCGCGCGAGCCATTCGCGGAGCGGTGAATGCTCGGGGCGCGCGAGCAGGGGGTCGCTTTCGAAAATCGCCGCGGCTTGTTCACGGGCCTCTGCGAGCAGCGCCGCGTCGCGGAAGAGGTTGCCGAGCCGAAGCGGCGGCAGGCCGGTCTGCGCCGTGCCGAGCATGTCGCCCGGGCCGCGCAATTGCATGTCGGCCTCGGCGACCTTGAAGCCGTCGTTCGTCTGCTCGAGCACGGTGAGTTTTTCGCGGGTTTCGGGCGTTTCCTCACCGGGCATGAGGATGCAATACGATGTGTGCGCGCCGCGTCCGATGCGGCCGCGGATCTGGTGAAGTTGCGCGAGGCCGAATCGCTCGGCGTTCTCGATGAGCAGCACGTTCGCGTTCGGCACATCAATGCCGACCTCGATCACTGTCGTCGCGACGAGCGCCTTGGTTTCGCCGCGTGCGAAGGCCCGCATGGCGGCGTCTTTTTCATCCGGCTTCAAGCGTCCATGGAGCAGGCCGACCGCGTGCGGCGTGAGCAGTTCGCGCCATTTTTCAAACTCCGCGCCCGCCGCCTTCGCCTCGAGTTTTTCGGATTCCTCGACGAGCGGATACACGATGTAAGCCTGCCTGCCTTCCTCGATCTGCTTGCGCAGGAAGGCGGCCGCCTCGGGCAGCTTCGCGGTGTCGCGGATGCCGGTGATGATTTTCCCGCGGTTCGGCGGCATTTCGTCAATCACCGTCACGTCGAGGTCGCCATAGACGGTCTGCGCAAGCGTTCGTGGAATCGGCGTCGCGGTCATCACGAGCACGTCGGGCGCGCCGGCATGCGCGATGAGTTTTGCGCGCTGCATCACGCCGAATTTGTGCTGCTCGTCTATCACGATGAGTCCGGGATTTTTCAATTCCTCCGGCTCGTAGAGCAGCGCGTGCGTGCCGACGAGGAGTTGCGCGGCACCCTCGCCGGTCCATAGCTCGAGGCTGTCGTTCGAGCGGCGCGCGCCGGTGCGAAGCGCGACGCGAATCCCCAATGGCTCGAGCAGCCGCTTGAATGTCGCGTAGTGCTGCTCGGCGAGGAGTTGTGTGGGCGCCATCACCGCGGCCTGGCAGCCGGCCTCGATGGCGATCGTCGCGGCCGAGAGCGCGACCAATGTTTTGCCGGAACCGACGTCGCCCTGCAGCAGGCGATTCATGCGACGCAGCGAGGCCATGTCCGTGCGAATCTCCGCAATGGCGCGTCGCTGCGCCCCGGTGAGCGGGAAGGGCAACGATGCGTGAAGTTTTTTCATCAGCGCATCGCCGGTCTTTGCCTTGCCGGGCAGCGCGGCGATTTTTGCGCGTCGTGAAACGATGACCGCCTGCATGCCAAAAAATTCCTCGGTGACGAGCAGTCTGCGCGCGGCTTCGAGA
>JBOHXO010000060.1:0-4876 GCA_050737475.1 Chthoniobacterales bacterium | reverse complement strand
CCGCGTTAGCGGTAAAGTTGGCACGACTTACGCTACTTGTGTTTCTTAAGAGGAAACAAAGGAAGCCAATGGAAAACATTCAAACTATCGATCAGGTGAAAATCGGCACAAACCCGCTGGTCACGTTGCTGCTTTTCGTCACGATTATTTCGACGGTGATTTTTTGCGGAAGCTACTTTTCACAGCAACGCAGCGCGGCCCGTGCCCTGGCGGATGCTGAGCATGGTGCGGGCGCGGGAATTGCGGCGATCGATCGTTGATCGACTGCGGACCGCTCGCGACCGCAGGAACGCCGCAGTGGGGATTGATTTATCCAAAGAAAAAGCCGCGCCTGGCTTGGTGCCCGGACGCGGCTTTTTGTGGAGCTGAATTCGATCTAGTGGCCGAAGACCTTGAGGTCGAAGAATGAGGCGAAGCCACCGTTGCTCGAACCGGTGACGGTGACTCGCACATACTGGGCGGTGGCCGTGATCGGATTCGACGTGTTGCCGAAGGTCGTGTTGCCGGTGTTGTCGAAGACCATCGTGTAGGTCGCGTCGTCAGGCGAAGTCTCGAGCTTGTATTTGTAGGCGCGGCTCGCGGAGCTATACCACATGATATCCACCCTCGTGAGCGTCTTGCTCGCACCGAGGTCCACTCTCCACCATTGCGGATAACTCGTGCCCGAGGCAGTCCAACGCGTGGTCGTGCTGGAGTCGTTTCCGCTCGCGACGAGACTGCCGGCCTGCACCGAGCTGGCGGTGGCCGGCTGGGTCAATGCGAGGTTGCCATTGATCGTGATGGTGAGACCGGAGGCCGAGCCTGCGCCGGCGCCGTTGCTGGCGCGAACGGTGAGACCCGAGGTGGTGCCGACGGCGGTCGGCGTGCCGGAGATCACGCCGGTCGTGGGATTCAACGTGAGCCCCGCCGGCAACGTGCCTGCGACGACGTTGAAGCTCGTCGGGTTGTTCGTGGCGGTGAGCTGGAAGTTGAATGCCTGGCCGACTTCACCGGTGGCCGACGAGGCGCTGGTGATGACGGGCGTGGGTTGCGTGATCGTGATGGTGAGCGGCGCCGTGCCCTGCCCGCCGGCGTTCGATGCGCCGATGGTGAGTGCGGGACTCGTGGTGCCCGCCGCGGTCGGCGTGCCGGAGATGAGGCCGGTGCCGGGATTCAGCGACAATCCCGCGGGCAGCGTGCCTGAGACGAGCGCGTAGCTGGTCGGACTGTTCGTCGCGGTGATCTGGTAGCTGAATGGCGTGCCGACGCTGCCGGAGGCGCTGGTCGCGCTGGTGATGGCTGGCGGCGAGACGGCGCCGGGGCCGGCGGCGGTGATTTCGTAAGCGGAAGCGGTGCCGCCGCTGGGCGTGACGCCGGTCGCGGTGACGCGCACGTAGCGCTTCGTGACGGCTGTGAAGGCATTGGATGTGTCGCCGAAGGCGCTATTCGCGGTGTTGTCCACGACCGTCGTGTAGTTCGAGTCGTCGTCGGAGACCTCGATCTTGTATTTGTAGGAACGGCTCGCGCTTGAATACCACCGGATGTCCACCCTCGTGATGACTTTTCCGCTGCCAAGATCCACCCTCCACCATTGCGGATAAGCGGCGGAGGAAGCCGTCCAGCGGGTGTTCGTGCTGCCGTCGTTGGCATTGGCGACGGCGCTGCCGCCGGCAACGGTGGACGCAGTGGCCGGCTGGTTGAGCGAGAGATTCATCAACGCGCTGATGCTGAGCGTGGCGGTGGCGGTGCCGGCGGCATTGGTGGCCTTGATGGTCACCGGAGTTGTGGCGACTGCGGTCGGTGTGCCGGAGATGAGGCCGGTGCTTTGGTTTACGCTCAATCCTGTGGGCAGGCCCGCGGCATCATAGCTGAATGGGCTGTTGGTCGCCGCGATTTGATAGCTGAACGCGGCGCCGACAATTGCTGGTGCTGCGAGCGAGCTGTTGATCACCGGCGGATTCGTGAACGGATAGATTGTGACGGTGAGATTCTTTGAACCGGTGCCGTTCGCGTTCGTCGCCTTGATCGTGAAGCTCGACGTGCCCGTGGCCGTAGGCGTGCCGGAGATGAGGCCGGTGCTGGGGTTCAGCGACAGGCCCGCGGGCAGCGTGCCGGTGACGCTGTAGCTCGTCGGGCTGTTCGTGGCGGTGATCTGGTAGTTGAATGCGACCGTCAACATGCCGGTGGTGCTCCATGTGCTGGTGATCGCAGGCGTGTTGCCGACGAACGCAGTGGCCGACGAATAGCCGGGCACGGAGATCGTCTGCACGGACGCGCCGTTTTTGTAGAGCGAGACGTTGGTCGTGGTTGCGTTCGGATTGTAAACGACCGCGGTGCGCGTGTTCGTCGTGGCGTTGTAATAGACCGTGGCGGTGGGCACGCTTGCGGAATAACTCGTGTCCGGGTCGCCGAGCTGGCGCAGCGCGTGGATCAGGTAATAGACCTCACCCGCGCCGGTGCGGTTCTTCGCGATGTCCTTGTTCGCCGTGTAGAGGTCGTCGAAAATCGAAGGCGTATTCGTGTGATCCCATAGCGCGCGGTAGCCGAGTATGTAGTCGCCGAGATAGGCGCCGAGGGCATACTCATCCTCCGTGCGGAAGTCGCCGGCGTTGCCCCATTCCGCGGTGTTCACGTCGGGCGCGGGATCGCCGGCGGGCACGTCGCTGATCGCCCAGTAGAGCTGGTTGTTGTAATTGAGATACGTGTTCTGCGGATACGCGGTGGTGCTGTTCCAAAGCGCAAACGTTGCGATGTAATTCACGCGCTCGTTCCACATCGCCTGGTATTTCGCGGAGACCGTTGCGACCTGATCATGCACGAGGTAATTCGCCCAATGCGAGGACGGCACGTATTGGATGCCATAGACCCACGCGGGATCGCCGGAGAAATACGTCGCGTAGGTGAAGTTGTCGCTCCACACCATGCCGGCACCCGCGCGATTGAAATTCGGGCCAAAGTTCGTCTGGTAGAGATCGGTCCAATATTCATTCACGGCGCGGCCTTCCATCGAAAAGCCCATCGCGCCGGCGGCGGTCATTTGCGAGTCGTTGAGCATCGATCCGAGCAGGTAGAGCCCAATCCACGAGTTCATTGCCTCCGAGCTGGATTCCTGGTTCTCGCCGTTGAAACTGCTCAGCCCTCCTGCGTTCGAGTGTCCCTCCCAGACGTCGAACATGCGCAGGAAGGGCTGAGACAAATCGGTGCGGTCGTAGTTCGCGTAGGCCTTCGCGACAAGCCGCAACATCGGGCCGTATTGCGTGAGGAACGTCTTGTCGTATTTTCCGAGCAGCGCGGCTGTGGCGATGAAGTAGCCGTAGTGGAAATGCAGGTCGTTGAACGCCTGCGAACCGTAACTCGCGTCCCAGCCGATGAGCGCCTTCCAGTCGTCGTAGCGCGTGAAGAACGCGAGGCTCTCGCCGGGCGTGTAGGTGAGCCAGTTTTGCAGTGCGGCGGTGACGAGGTCCTTGCAGCGATTAAAATTCGCGGTGTCGCCCATCTCATCGGCCATCACCATGTATTTCGCGCAGAGATACATGGATTTTCCGGAGCCGTAGGTCTCGCCATACATGTTGTCGGCGACGAAATCGTCGAGGAATTTTTCCATGCGCGCGGGCTGGAAGTCGTTCGTCAATCCAAGCTGCTGCGGCGCGGGCAGCGAGATCGCGAGGCCGTTGAACGGGAAATCCAGTTGGAAGCCTGTTCCGATGCCAGCCTTCATGATGCCGCGCTGTGTCTGCCACGTGTAGGGCTGGTAGGAAAAATTCGCGGTCGTGGTGCGGTATTGGTGCGGAAGGAATCCCTGGATCGTCTGCAGGTTGCTCCCCTTCATCGCTGTCGTGGTGACATTCCAGGTCGTTCGCACGCGGCCGTTCTGCGCGTCGTTCGTCCAGGTGATCTGCGTGTCTGTCGGCCTTGCGTAGGCGTAGGTTCCGAATGCCGCGAGATTGCCAACGGCAGGCAGGTAGCCGATGACCATGTAATTGCCTCCGGTGAGATTGGGTTCGACATACGTCGAACTTCCCGAGCCGCCGACGGTGCAGACCGTGTTGTCCGGAAGATAGATTCCGTAGGTCTTTCCGCCCGATGTCGTGAACGCGAATGACGTGGCAGTGAAAGTGCCGTTCGTCACGATGATCGGCGCGCCCGCAGTGTCGTAGAATGTCGTCGTCTCGCCGAGTGCGATCTTCGGATTCATCCCGGTCCAGCGCGTCCATGTGAATGGCACGCCGCGCGCCATCGTTACGTCGAGCTTGTTGCCGAACGCATCAGGCATGCTGAAGTCCACGCTCCAGTCTCCCCACGCGGTCACCGTCGAATTGCTCGCAACGAGATTGCCGCCGAAGCGTCCCGCCGGGCTGCTCGCATCGCTGAGGAAAAGCTGATCGCACGCGATGTAGCCCCACGTGCTTGTGCCCGTGTCCACGACTTCGACGTGCGCGGTTTGCCCCGTGTAGGGCGTGAGGTCCCAGCTCACCCATGCCATCGTGTTTGAATTTGCGCCCGGCGCCGCGAGGACGGTCGTGCCGCCGATCACAAGCCGCACCTGCGTCGCCGTCGTATTGCCACCGGAGATGAGGAAATGCAGGTAGTGTTTGTTGACCGTGAAATTCGGCAGACTCAACGTGCCCGTCACGCCATTGCCGCCGTCGCGCGTGCTCGCGAGTTTTGCGCCCATGAATCCGGTGACGCCGCTGCCCGCGGACGGCGGCGTTGGAAATCCGTTGCCCGTGATCGTCGAGCCAGCGGGATAGCCGGCCTCGAAGTCGCCGAGCAAAATATCCCCGGGCGTAATGTGGTAGGGAATGTCGCCCTTGACCGCGAGCTTCACGCCTTTATCAATCGTGCCCTGCGGGCTGCCGTCGGGATTCGCGGCCTTCCAGATGTTCGGATAATACAC
>JBOHXO010000059.1:0-4168 GCA_050737475.1 Chthoniobacterales bacterium | reverse complement strand
GTCCAGAACCATTTGCTGCAGCTCCTCACGCTCACCGCGATGGAGCCGCCGACCGATCTCTCGGCCGATGCCATTCGTGACGAAAAAGTGAAAGTCCTCCGCTGCCTCCGCAAGATCACCGGCAAGGAAGTCGCGGCGAATGTGGTTCGCGCGCAATACGGCGCCGGCTCCGTGAACGGCAAGGAAGTCGTCGGCTACCTCGACGAACAAAACGTGCCAAAGGATTCGCAGACGGAAACCTACGTCGCGCTCGAGGCGAACGTGGACAACTGGCGCTGGGCCGGCGTGCCGTTCTTCGTCCGCGTCGGCAAGCGCCTGCCAAAAGGCGCCACCGAAATCGCGCTGCATTTCAAGAGCGTGCCGCCCGTGCTCTTCCGCCAGACCGAGCAGGTGATTGACGATAACGTCCTCGTGATCCGCATCCAGCCCGACGAAGGAATTTCCCTGCGCATGTCCGCGAAGCTGCCCGGTTCCAGCCTGCGCATCGAGCCGGTGAAAATGGATTTCCATTACGGCACGTCGTTCGGGAAGGCCACGCCCGAGGCCTACGAGCGCCTGCTGCTCGACGCGATGGCCGGCGACGCCACGCTCTTCGCGCGCCGCGACGAGGTCGAGGAAGCGTGGAAATTCGTGGACGCGATCCGCGAAGCATGGGATTCCGGCGAAGGCGGAAAAATCGCGACCTACGACAGCGGGAGCTGGGGACCGGACGAAGCCGACGAACTCGTGAAGCGTCACGGAGCAAGCTGGCGGAGATTGTAAAGAATGCGAAATTCGAAATGGGCAATGCGAAATGAGCACTGAGACAATTCCGAATTCCGAATTCGACATTTCGAATTCTTCGATCGGCATGCCGGTCGAAGTGGGCCTCATTGAGAAGGAACTCGGAAAGCTGTGGGAAGGCACCGGCGACAAAACGCGCGCCTCGCTCATCAATCTCGCCATCTACACCGAGTCGGTCGGAGCCGTCGCAAAAAATACCGAACTCATCGCCAGGATCGCCACCGAGCACGCCTGCCGCGCGATTCTCATCTACGCGAATCGCACCGCTTCCGAAGTCGGCGCCAGGGCATGGATCAACGCCCATTGTCACGCCGTCAACAAACACGACATCTGCTCCGAGCAAATCACCTTCCAGCTCGACGGCCACTCGCCCACCGCGCTCGCGAACGTCGTGTTCTCGCACCTCGATTCCGATCTTCCGCTTTGCCTGTGGTGGCAGGCGCCCTTCCGCGAGCCTGAGGATATCAGGCTCTGGAGCTGGATTGATCGCCTCATCTTCGACAGCAACACGTGGCAGGATCCCGCCGGGCAAATCGTCATCGTCCGCAAAATCGCAGCCGCCGGAGACGTGCGTTCCATCCTCTGCGACCTCAACTGGACGCGCCTGCTCAGCCTGCGTCTCGCGCTCGCGCAGTTTTTCGACAACGCGTGCGCCACGCCCTGCCTCGGCAACATCCAGGCTGTCGAAATCGTCCACGCTCCCGGCGCGCGCACCAGCGCCCTGCTCCTCCTCGGGTGGCTCGCCAACCAGCTCGGTTGGAAACTCGATTCCGTCCTCGGCCGGCACGGCTTTCGCAGTCCGGATCATCGCGAGATCACATTCAACCTCATCGAGGAACCCGGCGCCTGCGTCTCATCGTGTCGCATGATGACCGCGATTTCAAAGTTCCGCGTGGATCGCGCGTCCGGCGGACAATTTTTCCACGCCACTGCGACCGGCGGCCCACTCGACACATTTTCGCAACTCCTCCCCGCAGGCCGCGAACGCACCGCCGACACGTTGCTCATGGAACTAAGCCGTGGCGGCTCGCATCCCCTCTACCTCAAGTCTCTCGACATCATCGAACCGCTGCTGGCGGAGTGAGCTTCGCAAAATCGAGGCGATAGTGCCCGGTGAGAGGAAACTCGAAAAGACGATCCTCCTCCTGCGCGCCATGGCCGATGTTGTGGATGACGAGCGGCACGCCGTTCCCGTTCGTGAGATCGCTCACGATCATCACGTGGGGCAGATTGCCCGCCACGAGGCATGTCACGATGTCGCCAGGCAGATAGTCCGCGGGAGCATTCGTGGCTTCGAAGCTCTGCCCGTGACGCTTGAACCATGTCTGCAGATTCGGCACGCGGCGGTGGTCAATGTTCTTGTCCGTCGAGGAGAGGCCCCAGTTCCGCGGATAAATCGAGAAATGCGCCTTCATGTCCTCGTGCACGAGTTTTTGGAGATCAATGTCCAGCGACGCGCGCAACGCCCGGATCACCACATCGGAGCAAACCCCGCGATCCTGCGGCACGTCGCCGTTCGGATACGCCAGCACGACATACTCCGGATCGTAGGTCACCGTCACTCCCACCTGCTTGCGCGCCGCATTCACGAGCCTGGCCTGCGGCGTAGCCTCCTGCGCAAGGGCCGCCGCCGAGAGCCCGCACAACAACGCAATGACACGCAGCTTCATTTTTGACATCCTCCGTGGCTCGCCATCCTTACCACTTATTCCGAGCCGTGCATTCTTTTCGTTACAAACAGGACCGACTTTATTGCGAAGACGTTGACCTCAATGCGATCGCCGACGCCGTCGGCACGCCCGCCTATGTCTATTCGGCGGAAACCATCCGCAACAATTTCCGCCGCCTCGATCGCGCCCTCGCGGACCTCGATCACTCGATCAGCTACGCCATGAAGGCGAATTCGAATCTCGCGATCCTGAGCCTGCTCCATGCGGAGGGCGCGGATTTCGACATCGTTTCCGGCGGAGAACTTTTTCGCGTGTTGAAGGCCGGCGGCCGCGCGGACCGCTGCACGTTTGCCGGCGTCGGCAAGACGCGCGAGGAAATCGAATTCGCACTGCGCGAGGGCATTTATGCCTTCAACGTCGAGAGCGAGGCCGAACTCGCCTTCATCAACGAAGTGGCCGGCGCGCTCGGCGTGAAGGCGCCGGTTTCCATTCGCGTGAATCCCGACGTGGACGCCGGCACGCACAAATACATCTCCACGGGCAAGAGCCAGAACAAGTTCGGCATCGGCATGGACCGCATCGAAAGCGTCTATGCGCTCGCGGACGAATTGCCGCACCTGCACATCCGCGGCATCCAGACGCACATCGGTTCGCAAATTCTCGACACGAAGCCGTTCGCGGAGGCCGTGGAGAAGCTCGTTCCCGTCGTCACGCGCCTGACGCAATTGTATCCGACGATCGAGTTTTTCAGCATCGGCGGGGGCATTGGAATCGTTTACGACCCCGCGCTGGAAAGCGGCGATCCGGAATGGTGGAGTGCTGCCGATCATCCGCGCCGCATCACGCCCGAGGATTACGCTGCGGCTGTCGTGCCATTGTTGAAGCCGCTCGGCTTGAAAATCCTGCTCGAGCCGGGCCGGTTCATTGTCGGCAACGCCGGCGCGTTGCTGGCCTCCGTGCTCTACGTGAAGAACACGCCCGCGAAAACGTTCACCGTGGTGGACGCCGCGATGAACGACCTCATCCGCCCCGCTCTCTACGAGGGCTATCACGAAATTCATCCGCTCCACAAAAGCGCGGGCCGCGACGCGATCTCGATGGACGTGGTCGGCCCCGTGTGCGAAAGCGGCGACTTCTTCGCGCAGGATCGCGAAATTCCGTCGCTCGAAGCCGGCGAGCGAATCGCCCTGCTCAGCGCGGGCGCGTATGGATTCGTCATGTCTTCGACCTACAACTCGCGCCCTCTCCTGCCCGAGGTGCTGGTGAGCGGTGGGGATTGGTCCGTCGTTCGCGCGCGTCAGAACTACGACGATCTGATTCGTGGGGAAGCGCAGGATCTTCGCTGACTGTTCACGGCGAAAAATTGCGGCCGGACAAGACCGGAGGGAAGGGTTGTCGCGAATATTGGAAAACCGCCGGCGCTGTTGCAGGTGGGACTCGAACCAACATTCAACAACTATAAAAAATGAAACTCACATCTCTGCTCAAATGCGCGGCGGTCTTCGGCGCGATGGCTTTCACCAATGTGATGGCGGAAGAAGTAGCGACCATTGATTACATCACCATGAAGGACGGAAAAGTCATGATGGTGAAAAAGGACGTCGCGACCGAACTCACGGAACCCTACACCTTCAAGAATGGCACGACCATTCAGGTGAATGGTCAGTATTCCGGCGATGACAAGAAAGTGGTGACACTGGTCGAAGGACAAAAAC
>JBOHXO010000058.1:0-2394 GCA_050737475.1 Chthoniobacterales bacterium | reverse complement strand
AGCCGCCCGGGCAGAGGACGAACGCATGCGTCTCCTTCATGAAGTTCAGCTTGCGCGTGAAAAAATAATTGAAGTTGATGAGCTTCCGGTCGCCGTAAATCGTCTCGTTCGCGCGCTGTTCGAACGGCAGCCGGATGTTCAACCCGAAACTATTCTCGGCGCCCGCTCCCTGCTGCGCCGCGCCCATGATTCCGTCGCCGCCGCCGGTGATGACCATGAACCCCTCGATCACGATGCGGCGCGCAAATTCGCGCGCGGCGATGAATTCATCGGCATCGGATCGCGTGCGCGCGGAGCCGAAGATGGCCACCTTGCGACGCCCCTGGAATTTCGCGAAAACGCTCGCGGCGTAACGCATCTCGCGCATGGCGCGGTTGAACAGCTTCAGGTCCGCGATGCTGGCCTTGTCGCGGCCCAGGCGCAGTGCGGTATCAATCAATTCCTCCACGAGTTCGGCCTGTCGGCCCTCGGCCACATCCGCAGCCAGCTCCTTGATTCTCGCGTCAATTTCCTTGTCTTTCATGCTTCCTTTGTTGCGTTTGGCCGCGGATTCGATGGTGTCGCGGCCGGGGTGTTGCTTATACTTTGTTCGGCTCAGTAAGTAGCAATCCACGGGCCGATTTGACCATGATTATCGTATTGCGCACTGGCGCCACTCCCCAGGAAATTGACCAGGTCATCGCCGAGGTAAAAGCGCTCGGCTACGAACCCTCGCCCATTACCGGCGTCGCGCAAACCGTGGTCGCGGCCATTGGCGACGAACGCACGCGCCAGACGCTCGAGTCGCTCACCGCGCTGCCGCAGGTCGAAAGCGTGCTGCGCGTGCAAAAGCGCTACAAGCTCGCCAGCCGCGAATCGCACCCGGGCAATACGGTGATTGATGTCGCGGGCGTGCCCGTTGGCGGACCGAAATTCACATTGATGGCCGGGCCGTGTTCCGTGGAAAGCGCCGAGCAACTTTTTTCAACGGCGGACGCGGTGAAAGCCGCGGGCGCGACGGTGCTGCGCGGCGGTGCCTACAAGCCGCGCACGTCGCCGTATGAATTCCAGGGCCTCGGCAAGGAGGGCCTGCGATTGTTGCGCGAGGCGCGCGAACGCACGGGATTGAAAATCATCACCGAGGTGCTGAGCGAGCGAGACGTCGAGCATGTCGCAGAGACGGCCGACATCCTGCAGATCGGCGCGCGCAACTCACAAAATTTCCAACTTCTCATCGAGTGTGCGCGCACGCAAAAGCCGGTGCTGCTCAAGCGCGGACTGAGCGAGCGCATCGAGGAGTGGCTGCTCGCCTCGGAATACCTGCTCGCGCACGGCAACCCGAACGTGATGCTCTGCGAGCGCGGCATTCGCACGTTCGAGACCTACACGCGCAACACGCTGGACCTCTCGGCCGTGGCGATCGCAAAGAAGGAATCGCATCTGCCCGTGATTGTTGACCCGAGCCAGGGCTGCGGACGCGCCGATCTCGTGGTGGCGCTTTGCTGCGGCGCTGTGGCGCTCGGCGCGGACGGCCTGCTCATCGAGGTGCATCCGAATCCCGCGGAGGCGTGGAGCGACGGGCAGCAGCAGATCACCTTCGACGGTTTTCGCGAGCTGGTGTCGCGCATCGAGCCGTTTCTCGCCGCAGTGCAGCGCGGGATGTGAGTCGGACTACTCCTGCTTCGGCACCGGCGCTGGACGGTCGGAGACCGAGGGAGGCGGGCCTGCCTGTTGCTGCTGCGCGGCGATGGCCTGCGGGTCGTAGAAAATTCCGCCAATGACCTCGACACTGCCGTCCGCATTTCGATGCATCGCGGGACGTGCGTTGTTGGTGCTGGCGTATTGCTTGCGCTCGGTGATTTTGCCGTCGAGCGTCGCATGCGTGAAGAGGAACATCTTCGGCGCGATGTTTTGGAGAATGTTAATCTCGTTGTTGGCGCCGATCATGATGTCGGGCTTTCCGAACGAAACAAACCGCCCGAGCTGGCTGGTGCAATACACGATGCCGTTTTCCTTGTCTTCGATGCGCAGGTAGAGCTGGGTATTTGCAGGCAGGCTGTATGAGAGCAGCGTGATCATGCGCGTGGTTTTTTCGCCGGGCACTCCAACTTCCTGCTGCCACAACATCCGCCCCTCGCTGACTTCAATGTTCAACGGAGGATTCGAGCTGAAGTAGTGCTTCGTGCTGCTGTCGTAGACCGTGGCGCGCACGCGATAGATGCCGTATTCGGTAATCGGATAAAGCGGCGTGATATTCACGGCGCGCTTGACGCTCTGGCCCGGCTCGATGGAAATCGGCTTCAGCGTGTAGTCGGGGTTGCGAGGCGGAACAAGCGCTCCGCCCGCGGCCTCGATCTGAAAGCTGAACCACTTGTGATTTCCCTCGTCCGCGAGCTCGAGCGCTCCGCCGGAGAG
>JBOHXO010000057.1:0-4082 GCA_050737475.1 Chthoniobacterales bacterium | reverse complement strand
GATCATGGACGACGACGGCGACGAGATCGAAGCCCACGCCGTGATCCTGCGCGATGCGACCGAGACCCGCCGCTCGACGGAGGAGACGATCGATAGCGAACGCTTCTCCGCCCTCACACAGCTCGCGGCCGGCGTGGCGCACGAAATCGGAAATCCGCTCAACTCGCTGAACATCCATCTCCAGCTCCTCGAGCGCCGCGCCCGCAAACTGCCCGCGAAGTCGCGCAAGGAATTCGAGGAAAGCCTCGCCGTCGCGCGCGGCGAGGTCACGCGCCTCGACCACATCATCACGCAATTTCTCCGCGCGATCCGTCCGCAACCGCTCGAGACGCGAATGGAAAATCTCAACACGCTGGTGCGTGAATCGGTCGAGTTCCTCGAACCCGAGTTGAAGGACCGTGACGTGCTCCTCGACATGGAGCTCGACGAGAACCTGCCGCTCATCCCGGCCGATCGCGATCAGCTCCGGCAGGCATTTTACAACGTGATCCGCAACGGCCTGCAGGCCATGAAGGCGGGCGGATTCCTGCGCATTCGCACCGGCGGCGACGAGACGCATTTTTTTGCTTCGTTCGAGGACACGGGCGGCGGAATCCCCGCGGAAAACGTGGGCCGCATTTTCCAGCCTTATTTCACGACGAAGACCGGCGGCACCGGACTCGGACTGCTCATCGTGCGGCGGATCGTGCGCGCGCACGGCGGCGAAGTGGCCATCGAAAGCACCGAGGGCAAGGGCCTGACGTTGACGATCCGGCTGCCGAGACAGGATCGACGCGTGCGCTTGCTGGAGGCCGGCGCATAAAATTTTTGAAGAATTCGCTTCGCGCCAAGCGCAATTGACCGCAAAATTCGCGCAATTGCGGGCCTGCGCAAAGTTATGATTGAAATTCAAAAGCGCAGCCGATAATTCCGACTCTCAAGTGACCCAAAGTCCGTTCCTTTCACATCATTCGTCATCCCGCAAGGTGGGCACGGGAAAATTGCGTCTCTTGAAAACTCTGGGCACTCTCGCCCTTTTCGCCTCTCTCGCCTCCTCACACGCCGAGGGCGAGCCGATGCGCAAAATCGCGAACATGTTCGACCCGCTCTCGAAGCCGGCGCACATGATTCACGAGTCGTCGCTCATGGCGCTGCTCGTCTGCGCGATCATTTTCCTCATCGTCACCGGCATGCTGGTCTACGTGACCTTCAAATACCGCAGCAAGGGCGCCGAGGACGACCGCAAGGAACCGCCGCAGATCTACGGCAGCTCGCAGATCGAGCTCGCATGGACCGTCATCCCGGTTCTCATCACGATTGTGCTGATTCTCGTGACGACGCGCACGATCGGCGAAATCCAGGACCACAAGGTGCCGGAAAATGCGGTGCACGTTCGCGTGATCGGCCACCAATGGTGGTGGGAAATCCATTATCAGAAGTTCGACGAGGCCAGGAAGGAATGGGTCACCCGGTTCACGATCGCGAACGAAATCCACGTCCCGGTCAACGTTCACACGGAAATCACGCTCGAGTCCGCCGACGTGCTCCACAGCTTCTGGGTCGCCCAGCTCAACGGCAAGACCGACCTCATCCCCGGCCTCAAGAACCGCACATGGATCGAGCCGATCGCGACCGGCGTTTTCTTCGGCAATTGCGCCGAATATTGCGGCACGCAGCACGCGAACATGCAGATCAAGGTGTTCGTCCAGACGCAGGCTGACTTCGACAAATGGGTGATCGAGCAGACCACGCCGCCGCCCGCGCCGACCACAGCCCAGGCCATCGCCGGCAAGCAGGTCTTCTACGCAAACTCCTGCATCAATTGCCACAAGGTGGACGGCACCGTCGCCGAGGGCGTGTTCGGCCCGGACCTCACGCACGTGGCCTCCCGCATGACCATTGGCGCCGGCATCGCGTTGAACAATACCGAAAATCTTCGCGTATGGATGCACGACCCCGCCACATTCAAGCCCGGCGTCCTGATGCCGAACATGCACCTCTCCAACCAGCAGGTGAGTGACGTGGTCGCATACCTGGAGACCCTCAAATAACCATGTCCCGCGAAATCACAGTTCCTGACGACTACAAGCCGCTCGAGCCGGTGAAGGCAGGCTCCGAGAAGGGCTCTTTCACGCGGCACATCCAGGACATGGTGTTCACCGTGGACCACAAAAAACTCGGCCTGATGTATATCGGCTCGGGTCTTTTTTTCTTCGTCATCGCGGGAATCATGGCGGCGATGATCCGCATCCAGCTCGCCATCCCGAACAACCACTTCCTCGAGCCGGACGTCTTCAATCGCTTCTTCACGATGCACGGCACGGCGATGGTGTTCATCGTCGGTATGCCCATCATCTTCGGCTTCGCAAACTACCTCGTGCCGATCATGATCGGAGCCCGCGATATGGCGTATCCGCGCATGAACGCGTTCGGATTCTGGATGTTCTTCTTCAGCGGAATTCTGCTCTACGCCAGCTATTTTGCAGGCCCGGGCCTTTACAACGCCGGCAGCGCGCCCGACGTCGGGTGGTTTGCCTACTCGCCCCTCACCTCGCGCGCCTTCTCGCGCGGCCATAGCTCGGACTACTGGACGCTCGCGCTCTTCTCCGGCGGTATCGGCTCCATCGCGACCGCGATTAATTTGATCGTCACCACCGTCAGTCTGCGCTGCAAGGGCATGACGCTCGGCCGCATGCCGCTGTTCGTGTGGACGTATCTCGTCGTCTCGTTCCTCGTCATCCTCGCGATGCCGCCGCTCGCCGCCTGCCAGATCATGCTCCTGCTCGACCGTTACACGGGAGCGGCGTTCTTCGACACGCAAAACGGCGGCTCGGCCGTACTCTGGCAGCACTTCTTCTGGATCTTCGGACACCCCGAGGTCTACATCCTCATTCTGCCCGGCTTCGCGATCATGAACGAGATCGTGCCGGTCTTCTCGCGCAAGCCGATCTTCGGCTACCCGATCATGGTCGCGGCGAATTTGATGATCGCGTTCATCTCCCTCGGCGTCTGGGCGCACCACATGTTCACCGTCGGCATGAGCGCGATCGGAAATTCGTTTTTCGCGATCACGACAATGCTCGTTGCCGTGCCCACCGGCATCAAGATCTTCAACTGGCTCGGCACGATGCACGGCGGCAAGATCCGCCTCGAGCTGCCGATGCTGTTTTGCATCATGTTCCTGTTCCAGTTCCTCATCGCGGGATTGACAGGCATCATGCTCGCCGTCGCGCCGTTCGACTGGCAGCTCAGCGATTCGTATTTCGTCGTCGCGCACTTCCACTACGTGCTCATCGGCGGCCTGCTGTTCACGATCTTCGCGGGCATCTACTACTGGTATCCGAAGTGGTTCGGCCGCATGCTCAGCAACAAACTCGGCCACTGGCATTTCTGGCTTTTCACGATCGGCTTCCACGTCACGTTCTTCCCCCAGCACATTTCGGGAATGCTCGGCATGCCGCGCCGTTACTACACCTACGACGCGGGCCGCGGCTGGGATGAATGGAACATGATCTCGTCCATCGGCGTCATTTTCCAGGCCGCCGGCATCATGTTCTTCGTCTACAACCTCATCTGGTCCTACTTCAAGGGCAAGGTCGCCGGCGACGATCCATGGGATGCATGGACTCTCGAATGGGCGAGCACCTCGCCGCCGCCGGAATACAATTTCGAACATCTTCCCGTGGTCAAAAGCCGCCGTCCGTTGTGGGATTTGAAACACCCCGACGATCCCGATTGGAAATATGAGTGACGTGTCCGACGTAGGATTTATCAACCAGCCCACGGATCCCGAGGAGGAGATCCCATGGAAGCTGCCGTCTACGCGCAAGGCCGGAATGATCTGCCTGATCATCACGGAAAGCGCGCTGTTCTCGATTTTCGTCGTCGCGTTTATTTTCTATCTCGGCAAGAGCCAGAACGGCCCCTACCCGAGCGAGATCATGCACGCGCCCTGGCTCGCCAGCGCCTCGCTTATCGGCTCCAGCTTCACGATCATGATCGCGGAATGGTTCCTCAAACGGAACCGCCTTGCGGGCTTCAAGCTCTGGTGGGTCATCACCATCCTCATGGGCGCCTACTTTCTCGGATTCACGGCCTACGAG
>JBOHXO010000056.1:0-4592 GCA_050737475.1 Chthoniobacterales bacterium | reverse complement strand
AATCCATGCGGTAGAGCTGATCGCCGCTCAGAATGATGAAGTAGTCCCACGGGCGCTGCAAAAAGTAGCGCATGTTCTGACGCACGGCATCGGCCGTGCCTTGATACCAGCGCGAGCCCTCGGGTGTTTGCTGCGCGGCGAGCACCTCCACGAAGCTCGGCGAAAAATGATCGAACTTGTAGGTCGCGTTGATGTGGCTGTGCAGCGACGTGCTGTTGAACTGCGTGAGCACAAACATGCCGCGAATGCCGGAGTTCAGGCAGTTGCTGATCGGGATGTCCACGAGGCGGTATTTGCCACCGAGCGGGACGGCCGGTTTCGCGCGCTCTTTTGTCAGCGGAAAAAGCCGGGTGCCCGCTCCGCCACCCATGATGATTGCCAATGTTCGGCTGGCAGGAGGAATCAAAGGTGCGGCCATTGGATGAGAGAGAAGATCGTCGCCATCTTGCTTGGGACAGGATGCTTTGTCAGCACGCATTTCCAATATGAAATGCGAATCATCCGCAGATTACGCAGATTTCCGCAGAGGAAAGACATGAGAAGCAGTTCGAAAATTAATCTGTGTTAATCGGCGCAATCTGTGGATCATTTCCAACCTCATGTGTGGAATTGTTGGATACGTTGGATCGGCCGAGGCGCCCAAGGCGCTGCTCCAGGGCCTCAAGCGGCTGGAATATCGCGGCTATGACTCCGCGGGCATGGCCGTTCTGAATGGCTCGGGCATCGTCGTCCGCAAAGCCGTCGGCCGCATCGCCGAACTCGAGCGCCTCGTCGCCGAAAAACCGATCCACGGCCAGACCGGCATCTGCCACACGCGCTGGGCCACGCACGGCGCCGTCACGCAGGAAAACGCGCATCCGCATTTCGATCAATCCGGCCACCTCGCGCTCGTCCACAACGGCGTCGTCGAAAACTACCTCGAGCTGCGCGCGGAGCTGGAACGCGACGGACATTTTTTCAAATCACAGACGGATACCGAGGTGCTCGCGCATCTCGTCGGGCGCGAATTCGACCGCCGCAAACAAAAGACGAAGGCTGCGCTCGTCGAGGCGCTCTGCGCCGCGCTCAAGCAGGTGATCGGCACCTACGGCGTCGTGTTGATTCACCAGGATGTTCCCGGCGTTCTCGTCGGCGCGCGCCGCGGCAGTCCGCTCGTGCTCGGCATCGGAAAAAACGAAAATCTCGTCGCGAGCGATGCCGCAGCGATGATCAGCCACACGCGCGACGTCGTGTTCTTGAAGGACTACGAAGTCGTCGCGCTCGACGCGAACGAATTCCAGATCACCACGCTGCAGGGCGACGGCGCGGGCTACGAGATCAGCCAGGTCGAATACACCGACAAGGAAATCAGCAAGGGCGACTACCCGCACTACATGCTCAAGGAAATCTTCGAGCAGCCCAGGTCCGTGCGCGACGCGATGCGGGGTCGTCTGGCGCCCGAGGAGGGCACCGCCAAACTGGGTGGACTTGAAATGTCCAATGCCGAGCTGCGTGAGATCGAGCGCGTCGTCATCAGCGGATGCGGCACGGCGCTGCACGCCGGCATGGTTGGAGAATACATGATCGAGACGCTTGCGCACATTCCGGTGGAATGCGAATTCGCGAGCGAGCTCCGCTACCGCAACCTCCCGCTGCCGAAGGACACGCTCGTGTTCGTGATCAGCCAGAGCGGCGAGACCGCCGACACGCTCGCCGCGCTCCGCGAATGCCAGCGCAAGGGCCACCGCACGCTCGGCATTTGCAACAACGTCGGCTCGACCATCGCGCGCGAAAGCGACGGCGGCGTCTACATGCACGCCGGCCCCGAGATCGGCGTCGCCGCGACAAAATCCTTCACCTCGCAGCTCGTCGTCCAATCGCTCGTCGCGCTGCTGCTCGGCCGCATCACGCACCTCTCGCACAGCGAGGGCCTCACGATCATCCGCGAACTCGAAAAACTTCCGGAAAAAGTCGCAAAGACGCTCGAGTTGAACGACCAGGTCGCGCGCATCGCCAAAAAATACGCGCAGTCGAAAGTGATGCTCTTCATGGGTCGGCAATACAATTACCCGGTCGCTCTCGAGGGCGCGCTGAAAGTCAAGGAGACGAGCTACATCGCGGCGTCCGCGCATCCCAGCGCCGAGCTCAAGCACGGCGTGATCGCGCTCATTGACGAGCAGACGCCATCGGTCTTCATCGCGCCGCGCGACGCCGTCTTCGAAAAAAATCTCAGCAACATCGAGGAGGTGAAAGCGCGCAAGGGCCCGGTGATCGCGATTGGCACCGAGGGCGACGATCGCCTCGCGCAGGTCGCGGACGACGTGATCCTCGTGCCCGAGGCGCCGGATTTCCTCACGCCGATCCTCACGGTCATCCCGCTGCAATTACTCGCCTACCACATCGCCGTCGAGCTCGGCCGCGACGTGGACAAGCCGCGCAACCTCGCGAAGAGCGTGACTGTGGAATAGTTCACCAATAATCCCCTTCGAAGCGTTTCGCCCATCGTGTGTCGTTCGAGAGGACCTTGGGTTTTATATCTCCCAGCCGTTGTCCTCCTTCCTCAATGCTAACGTTTACAAACTCTGCGTAACCTCCGCTGGTAACCTTGAAGCATCGAGCGGGTCTCAGTTGTCCCAGATTGCGGCAGACGGTGTAGTTGGGGTTTTCGCGGAGCTCCCTATCCAGCAGGTCAGGGAGTTCGGCTGATAATTCTCCCTCGACGAAAAGGGTATAGCCCCATCGTCCGGCTTCATCCCTCTCCGGAGCGAGCATGGCGAAGCGCGGTGTGCAACTTTGTGCCGCGCACGCCTTCGCGATGGCTTGTGCAATGAAAGTTTCCGCGAGCTTCTCCCCGCAGATATCGGACACCACTCCGTCGCGCCCGATAAAGCGCAGCGAGGGAGTTTCTTCGACAAAGCCATCCACTTCTATTTCGTCTCCAAGTCGATAGCGCCACAGACCAGCGCCCGTGGTGACGACCACGGAATAGCTTTGCCCACGGTGCAGCTCATGGGCGCGATGGATGACTCCGTCCTCGTCGCAGAATTCAAAAAAGTGCGATGCCACCGACAACGGATGCTGTCCTTGAAATGGAATGGAGACGAAGGCCTCCGTCGCGAGCAACCCCTTTGGTTGAACGGCTGTCTGCGGCAGGCGCATGCGTAGATCGGCCGCGGCCATCGCTGCCTGTCCGTCGCCCCAGCAGCTCACGAGTTTCAAGCGAGACCACAGTCGCGCCGGACGCCGCGGATCTTCAGCCGCCAGTTCCTTCGCGCGGGCGGGCCCTGGGCGCACGGTCATCGCGCGCCGAATCTCTGCCGGTAGAGCGGATGCCCGCGGGCATTTGCCGGTATTGACATCTCCGAGAAGCTCCTCCCACCACGCCGGCAGGGCATCCAGCAGCAGCGCCAGGAACGAGGGATGCCAGATCGAGATCAATACGAGATCCGGGCGACGCAACAAGCACAGCAGCGTCAGGTAGCGGAAGGATTCGATGTCCGGAGCCAGACGCAAAATGGACGGGACAGCGAACGCCGATTCCACCAGTCGTCGGCGAATTCCACCCAGATAGTTGCTGTCATCCTCGAAGCCAATCGGAACAGCGGATTTCTCATCGCCGGCCGGTGGAAGCGCGGGCGAGATCGACCAGTAGGCCGCGCCCGATGCGATGGTGGGATGTTGCCTGCACAGATCGATCATCCACGGACCTATCGCAGCGTTGAGTTCGCGCTGGAAGGACGGCGTGAAGGGAATGAGTTTGCGCCCCCCCGTCGAACCGCTTGTCGGGATGAGATGAGTCACCGGCTCGGTGGTCAGCACGGACGATTCGCCGCACGTGATCCGTTCGACCCACGGTTCGAGATCGTCGTAATCGACAATCGGCACGCGCTCGTTGAACTGCTCGTAGCTTCGAATGGTTTTGAAGTCGAACTTGCGGCCATAGGCGCTCTCAGCGTTCCGGCCAAGCAGGCGATGCAGGATGCGGTCCTGCGTTTCCGCCGGACGACTCAACGCGCGACGGAATCGCGACCATGACGGAATGCTCGATGCCAGCCATGCGCCGCTCGCGATCGCGGATGGGACTTTCATGCTCCACCAGGCCGGACCATGCGGACACCTGCGGGAGTGAGATTGCCTTCGCTGATCTCGGTGAGGCAGACCAATTCATCGCCGTCGATGTGCCCCGGATTCTTCGCGAGAAAACAAGCAACATGCGCATCGGTATCGCGACCGACGGGAACATGGCCGAGCGTTCCGCGCAGGCGCTGAGGACTCGGGAAGCGAACCACGCCCGCCGAACTGTCGTAAAGGCTGCCGTAGTGAATCTCCGCCAAAAAATCGAGTAGCCGCTGGCGGTCAGGCGGAGTCGGGCAATCAAACCTTGGAAAGAATTCCCGCCAGAAAACGGGCAGGAATCGGTAGGTGCGGAAGCCCGACGTGAGCAGTAGCCAATGGCACGGACGGGATGGAAATTCCCTCCTCAGATGATTGACCGAGGCGATCCAATTTCGCGCGAGGGAGGGCGATCCCCAGCCCTCGCGGCTGACGATCGTGTCGCCCGAATAGATCACCGTGAGCGGTTGTTCCACGAAAACGACTTCGCTGACGAGGAG
>JBOHXO010000055.1:0-2940 GCA_050737475.1 Chthoniobacterales bacterium | reverse complement strand
TCCTTCCATGCCGGGATCAGCCTACACGCCCCGGCAGCCCGTCGAGAAGCTCATGATAGATGCTGAGGTATTTCGACGCGGCCGCCTTCCACGAAAACTCCGCGGCACGGGCATGACCACGCGCGACGACGGCCTCGCGCTGCGAGGTTGTCCAGGCCAGGACCTCACGAATACGGGCGGCAATTTCCTCCACGGAGAAAGGATCAACGTAGAGTGCGGCGTCGCCGCCGATTTCCGGCAGGCAGGACGTGTTCGACGTGATGACCGGCGCGCCAAGCGTCATCGCCTCCAGCATGGGAAGGCCGAAGCCTTCCTCGATTGACGGATAGCAAAAGACGGCCGCGCCGCGATAGGCGGAGGCCAGCTCTGCGTCGGAAAGGTAGCCGAGAATTTTCACGCCCGGGGATTCGAGCAGGCCGGGCAGATCGGGGTCCGCGGTGAATTGCGACTGCGGGCGCCCGACGATGCGAAGTTCGGTGGCGGAATTGTCGCGGCGCACCTGTTGAAATGCGTGGATGATTCGAGCGAGATTTTTGTGCGGCTGCAGCGAACCGACGCAGAGCACGTAGGTCGAAGAGTCCGTGGACGCCGGTGCAGCGAGGGTCTTCACGCCGTTGTGGACCATGCGCAGGCGCGAGGCGGGAATTTTGAGCGTGTCGGCAATCTGCTTTTCGACGTAGTGCGAGATGGTCACCACGCGGTCGGCGCTGCGCACACCGGGCAGCGAGAACATTGCGAAGACAAGGCGCAGCTTCCACGAATACCACTCGGGGTGGAGCAGAAAATTGAGGTCGTGCAGCGTGACGACGCCGGGGATTCCGTTTTTCCAAATCGGGCACGTGTTGATCGGATGATGCACGACATCGCAGCGCCATTTGCGAACGAGCGAGGGCAGCCGCGTCTGCTCCCAAAACTGCGCCCTGCCGCGCGACCAATCCTGGAACGGCACCGGCACGAGCGTGACGCCGGGCAGCGCCGCCCATTCGGCGATTCCGTTGAATCGCTCGTCCACGAACGCGACCAGCTCGACGTCGCGTCCCTCGAGACGGACAAGCGCATCGTAGAGGTTGAACGCGGCCGTCTGCGTGCCGGTCGGCTGGCGGGTGCCGGAGAAGCGGCCGTTGAGCGCGACTCTATGCATGACTGCTGCCCAGGGGAAGTTTGGCACGGGCCTGCGCAGTGGCGGCAAGGCGCACGGGCAAATCAATCCAGACCCACATCGCGAGGAGGATCACGCACATGGACCAGAATGTGAAGGCGTCGCTGGTGTTCGAGAGCGGCAGGCACATTTGCATGAGCATGACGGTCCTTAGATTTTTGACGAGGCACGGCGGACGTTTCAGCGAGAGCAGATGGAGCTGGCGCAGCAGCGTGCCAAACAGGCAGCCCATGATGACCGCGAATCCCATGACGCCGGCCCAGCCGAAATTCAAATACGATTCGCCGAAGAACGTGATGCGAATGCCGAAATGTTTTTCCGGATCCCAGCCCACGATGCGAATGCCGGTGAGGCCGAGATGCCACTCGTGTTTCTGCGGAAAGATGCCGCTCGGCACCATCGCGACGAGACCGCCAAGATACGTCGTGCCCATGAGCGGCTGCTTGTCCCAATAGCCGAAGACCCACGCGGCATCGCGCAGATCAATAAGGTTGTCGCCAAGAAATGCCTCGTCGAGGCTTTGCTTGAGCACGTTGCCCTGCGAAAGCACGCTGCGATCCTTGCGCAAAATCGCGGTGAATCCACTGACGCCCGTGAACATGAACAGGTAGGCAATGAACGCGGCAAACACGAGCCACCTCGGCCATTTTCGCTCGAGCGATATGAGCGTGGCCGCCACAAGCATCGTGACCGCGATGGGCAGGCGTTGCCCGGAGAGAATTTGCACGACGACGATGCTGCCCGCGAGCCAGCCATCCAGGCCGAACAACCGGCGGGGTTCGCGGAAGATTCCGGTGAGCAGGCCGCCAACGATGAACGGAAGCACCGCGGTGCCGAGGTTGTAGAATGCCCGTGTAACGTCGGACGAAAGCATTTGGTAGCGCGCCGCCATTGGATCGGCGGCGAGCATTGGAATCGTGCCGGTGACGGGCATCGGCAGTGCGATGACAAGGAGCGCGCATCCGCCCATTACGTAGAGCAGCGGACGCAGGCGGACGTCGTAGGCTTCCGGCGGCGCGATCAAGGGACGCAATCGCGCGCGACTGACCATGGTGATCGTGTAGGTGACCACCATCGAAAGGAAGAGCAGCGCAAATCCCACCGAGTTGATGAGAAGAACGGTGCCGCCCTGCCGAACGATCACGGACCCGGCGTTCTCGATGTGGAATGCGGTGATGTCCAAAAAATAATAGCCGAGCATCAGCAGGCCGCTCTGCGCGAGGGCGAGCGCGATGAGGTCGAGCGTGCGCCAGACGAGCATCCAGCAAAGCGGCAGGATGAAAATCAGCGCGGCGAGAACGCCGGCGGTAACGAGTGCCCAGGGCGCGCCCCACGGCTGTGCGAAGTCGCCGAGGAGCTGTGGATTCGCACCACCGCCCCATATGATGATCGGGCCGACGCTTACGACGACCGCGATAATAACGGCGATCGGCAATTGCATCGAAACGACCGGCGCGCGTGCCGAAGCGGGGGCGAATGGAATTTGAGAATTCAATGCATCAAGCCGGGGAGCTTTTTATCTTGCGGTATCACACGCGTTCCAATTGTAAACTAAGCGCTTAGTTCAAACCTGAATGTATCGCGGCAAGAAGCAAAAATTCGACTGGGCGTTCGGAGTTGGCTGCGGTGACGTCGCGGCGGTAGCCCTGTCATTTCCTGTTTCGTTCGCAATCACGCGCGCGATTTCGCCCGCCGCTGGCAACGGCATTCCCACGTCGTTTCTCACTTGCGTGATCTATGCCGTGATCATTCTCATCGCGGCGCGACGGGCGAATCTGCAC
>JBOHXO010000054.1:0-7982 GCA_050737475.1 Chthoniobacterales bacterium | reverse complement strand
TTGCAAACCCCATCCCGCCATGAAATTTCTTATCCTTTTCAATCGTTTTTTCGCGGCCATCGCCGTCGGTGCGCTTCTGGCGTTGCCGGCTCGTGGCACCACGGTCTATGCGCTGACCGATACGGGGTCCCTGCTGACCTTTGATCACGCGACGCCGACCGTGATCACGAACACCGTGACGATCACCAATCTCGGCGGGTATACCCTGCTCGCGATTGATGTCCGCCCCACGGTTCAACCGGCACATTCCAATCCGGGAGCGGGGACGCTGTGGGGTCTTGGCAAGTCGGGCACCAGTTTCCAGCTCTTCGTGATTGATGAGATTACGGGTGCCGCCACGGCGATCGGCGCCCCGATTGCTGCGGGGATCTCGAGCACTCCGGGCGACGGGCAATGGGGTTTTGATTTCAGCCCCGTGGTGGATCGCATCCGCCTGGTCAGCAGCGCCTCGACCAACAACAACTACCGGCTGGATCCGAACACCGGCATGCTGGTGACTGCGGATGGCAATCTGGCCTACGACGCGGCCGACGTGAATTTTGGCACCACGCCGGTGATTGATGGCGGCGCTTACACGACGAGCGTTTTCGGCGGGAGCACATCGCTATATTTCCTCGACACCAATCTCGACATCCTCGCCACGTCCTCAAACCCGAACGCAGGCACGCTGCTGACCGTGGGCGCGCTCGGCGTCAATATCGGCGAGCCGAACGGTTTCGACATCTACGGCAGTCTCGCGTTGTTTTCCGTGCCCGGGGTTGGAGGTTCGTCGTTGTATTCCGTGAACCTTTCAACCGGCGCGGCAACCTTGATCGGCGCCTTTCCGGCGCTCACCAACGTGCGAGGCCTGGCGATCGCGATCAGCAGTCCGTCCGCGGATGTCAGCGGGCCGTTCGTCCAGATTTTCGGCAAGAAAAAGAAAATCACCCACTCGGGTAATTTCACGCTGAAGATTCGCGCATCGGACGAGAGCGGCACCGTGGCGGTTTTCTATCGCGTGCTCGGGCAGTCGCCGAGCTTCAAGTTGATCCCGCAGCACGGCAAATCCGAGATCTACACCGCAAAATTGCGCCGGCTGACTCACGGCAGCAACCCCGTGATCGTGCGTGCGGTGGATCCGTCCGGAAACGAAACCATCGTGCGGGTGAACATCCGCAAACGCTGAACGGTCCGCGGCGTCGCCGGGGAAAATTATTTCCGGCAATAATAGACGAACGCCGGCGGCAGGTTGCGCAGCACGACGGACGAGGTGCGCGTGTCGGGGAAAACGCTGCGCAGGAGTTTCTTGAAATTCTGGCCGCCGGGCATCCAGTGGGAGCCGAAGTAGGCGAACGTCGCAAACGTGCCGCCCTTCGCGAGCACGTCGTGCACGCCGCCGAGGATCGAGCGCTGCAGTTTCGTGTCGAAGATCGTCCACGGGAGGCCGGAGACGATGCTGTCGGCCTCGTGGAATTCGTGAGTCGTGGCGTGGTCGCGCAGTTCCGTCGCACAGCCTTCGACGATGCGGGCGTTTGGAAAGCGGGATTTGAGGTCGTCCGCGAAATTAGGATTCCGTTCGATGGCGACGAAGTGCGCGTCGTCCTTTTTCGTTTCGAGGATGTGGCCGGTGAAGGCGCCGGTGCCGGGGCCGATCTCGAGAATGCGTGACGCGCCTCCGACGCCCGCCTTGTCCACAATAACGCGCGCCAGAAACGGCGACGACGGCGCGATGGCTCCGGTGGTATGTGCCGAGAAGATGGCTTCCTTTAAAAATCGCATAAGACAAAACAGGCCGCCCCTCGGCGACCGACCGACATAGAAGCGCGTTTTTCGGGAAAAAGCAAATCCGCACCACCAACCAGGCGACGGATCAGTGCGCGCTTCCGCGGTTGTTAAGGGCCTCGGCGAGCCGGGCTGCTTCCTGGGGCGAGAGAAGGCCGGCGCCGACACCGGTATCGTGCCGGGCCGCGGCGGGAGGGCGGTTCGTGAGCAGGGGAAGGGTCTCGCGAATCAGGCAATCCGCCGCTGTGGCGGCGTCGCAATCCTTCGGAATCTCCACCCGTCCCCCAAATGTTCCCTGTGCGTTGATGATGCGGTAGGGCAGCGTCTCTCCGCAATGCTCGCAGACTTCGCCGAAGAGCAAGGACGCGCCGCCGCGTGAGCTGGTGCTCGAGACGTTCAACGAGACCGCCCAATTCTGCGTGCTTTGGTCAGTCGTGCGGTAGCCTGCGGCTCCGAGGGCGGCTTTGACATTTTTTTTAAGGCCTTCGAGAAATTCGCGTGTGTTGCTCAAAACGGGATGGGTGTTCCTGCCTCTTACCCGATTCCCGCGATCAATGTCCAGCGGGGCCGCCTGCGTTTGAGTCGGGCGTCTTGCGGCACCAATGGCGTTGCTTCCGGCGATGCAGACGGCGGTCGTGCCCTCAACCCGGGAAAATGTGCAGCCCGCGCATCCGTCGAGAGCGGGACATGCGGGAGCATGTCTCACCCATTTGTGAGGGCGCGCGGCCCTACTGGCAGGCCTCGCACTCCTCGCCGCGGGCGCGGGCTTCGAGCGAGCAGGCTTTAACTTCCTCGGCGGTGTATTCCTTTTTGGCCGCCGGTGTGGCTGAGCCGGAGGCGGACCCGCCAGCGCCGGCGTGGCCGCGGACTTCCTTCTTCGAGCCGGTCGTTGCGCCTTCGATGTTCGAGGCGCCGGTCGAGCGGAGGTAGTAGGTCGTCTTGAGGCCGACGTGCCAGGCGCGGCGATACATGTGGCTGAGGACCTTGAGGTCGGGCTCCTGGATGAAGAGGTTCACCGACTGCGACTGGTCAATCCACTTCTGCCGGCGCGCGGCGGCGTCGAGGATGAAATTGAACGGGATGTTGAAGACCGTGAGGTGCTTGGCTTTGATCTCGTCCGGCACGTTCTCGATGTTCGTGAGTTCGCCGTCGAAATACTTGAGCTGGTCGCGCATCGCGTCGTCCCACAGGCCGAGTTTTTTCAGGTCGCGGACGAGTTCGCCGCTGAGGATCGTGTATTTGCCGCCGAGATTTTCCTTCACGAAGAGGTTCTTGAAACTCGGTTCGATGCACGGCGTGGTGCCGGTGATGTTCGAGATCGTCGCGGTGGGCGCGATGGCGAGCACGTTGCTGTTGCGCATGCCGTGTTTCTTGATTTTTTCGCGCACGGGCGTCCAATCCAGCCTGCCGCCGCGCGGCACATCAATCTTGAATCCGCGCTCCCTCTCGAGCAGGTCGAGCGTGTCCTGCGGGAGCAGGCCGCGGTCCCATTTCGAGCCGCGATACGACTGGTAGGCCCCGCGCTCGGCGGCGAGATCGGCGGATGCGGCGTAGGCGCAATACGCGATGGCCTCCATGAACTCGTCGTTGAATTCCACGGCTTCCTCGCTGGCGAAGCTGAGGCCGCGCTTGAACAACGCGTTCTGCAGGCCCATCACGCCGAGGCCGATCGGGCGGTGGCGCTGGTTGCTGCGGCGGGCGGCTTCGGTCGGGTAGAAATTGATGTCAATGACGTTGTCGAGCGCGCGCACGGCGACGGTGATCGTCTCGCGCAGCATGTCGAGGTCGAGCTCGCCGTTGTCCTTCACGTGTGTCTCGAGCAGCACGGAGCCGAGGTTGCAGACGGCGGTTTCGTCCTCCGAGGTGTTGAGCGTGATCTCGGTGCAGAGGTTCGAGCTGTGGATGACGCCGGCGTGGTCCTGCGGCGAGCGGAGATTGCACGGGTCCTTGAACGTAATCCACGGATGCCCGGTCTCGATGAGCATCTTGAGCATGGATTTCCAGATCTCGAGCGCGGGCACCTTGCGGCCGAAGATTTTTCCCTCGGCGGCGAGCTTCTCGTAGTGCGCGTAGCGGTCCTCGAATTTTTTGCCGTAGAGCTCGTGGAGGTCGGGCGTTTCGTTGGCGCGGAAAAGCGTCCAGTCCTGCCGCGCTTCCATGCGCTTCATGAACAGGTCGGGAATCCAGTTCGCGGTGTTGAGGTCGTGCGTGCGGCGGCGTTCGTCGCCGGTGTTGCGGCGGAGTTCGAGGAAGTCCTCGATGTCGTTGTGCCAGCTTTCGAGGTAGGCGCAGCCGGAGCCGCGGCGCTTGCCGCCCTGGTTCACGGCGACGAGCTGGTCGTTGTGCAATTTGAGGAACGGGATCACGCCCTGGCTCTCGCCGTTCGTGCCCTTGATGTAGCCGCCGGTGCCGCGGACCGATGTCCACGAACCGCCGAGGCCGCCGGCCCATTTCGAGAGGTAGGCGTTCTCCGCGATGCCGCGCTGCATGATGGACTCGAGCGAGTCGTCAATCTTGTAGAGGTAGCAGCTCGAGAGCTGGCTGTGCAGCGTGCCGGAATTGAAAAGCGTGGGCGTGCTCGAGCAGAAACGGCGGCCCTTGTAGAGGTTGTAGAGGCGCACCACCCAATCCTCGCGGTCCTTCGGCTCGTCAATGAAGAGCCCCATCGCAACGCGCATCCAGAAAAACTGCGGCGTCTCGAGGCGGCGCGGCTTTTTGCCGGTTTTGTCCACGAGCAGATAGCGGTCATACATCGTCTGGATGCCGAGGTAATCGAAGTCGAGGTCCGCAGTGGGATCGAGCGCTTCGGCGAGTTTTTCGACCTGAT
Organism: Chthoniobacterales bacterium; assembly: GCA_050737475.1. Lineage (GTDB taxonomy): Bacteria > Verrucomicrobiota > Verrucomicrobiia > Chthoniobacterales > JAATET01 > JAATET01. Next base: position 3,394 of record JBOHXO010000054.1, on the reverse strand, counting down.
AGCCGAGAAGTTTTGGCGACAGGCGCTCGATGGTGACGCCGCGGCGCAGGTAGCTCTTGAAGGCCTTTTTATGGGCTTCCTTGAGGCCCTCGATGCCGTCCTTGACGATGCTCCAGCCGAGCACTTCCTCGTAGATGTAGCTGAGGAGGATGCGGCCCGCGAACTTCGCAAAATCCGCGTCGCGCTCGATGAGCGATTTGGCGTTGAGCACGATTGTGTCGCGCAAATCCTCCTCGTTTGTCTCGCCGCCGATGGAGCGGCGCAACTCGCGCTCGATGTGGTCGGCGTCAATGTTCAGCTCGAGCCCGATCGTCGCGAACTGGATGCGGCGCTTGAGGTCGGCGCCATCCCAGAAAATGCTCGTGCCGTCGGCCTTGCGGACGACGATGAACGAGTCCTGCTGCGAGTCGTCCTCCGCGGGCCTGCGCGCCTGATCCTCGCGCTGCTGGGCGCGGTGCGCGCGGTAAAGCACGTAGCTCGCGGCGACCTTGTAGTGGCCCTGCCGCATGAGTTCCTCCTGCACGATGTCCTGCACGTGCTCGATGTGGACAAAGGCCTGGTCGCCATGGCGCACGCGCTCGGTCACGCCGCGCGCGACGCGGGCTGCGGGCTCGGCATCCTCTTTTTCGGAAAGGAAGGCCTTGCGCACGGCGGTCTCGATTTTTTCCTGGATCCACGGAACGACGGTGCCGTTGCGGCGGATCACGCGGACGTTGCCGAGCGCGATTTCGTCGCCGGATTCCGTTTCGCGTCCGGTCTTGATCGAGCGGCTGAACACGAGGCTCTTCGCGACATCGTGCGCGTCGTTTTCGATGAGCGCTTTTTCGATGAGGAGCGAGAGGTCGTTTTCGCTGAGCTTGAGCGTGCGGCCCTCGGCGACCTGCTCGGCGAGCTTCTCGGCGACGGCGTGGGCGACGTTCGCGACGAGGCCGCGGTTCGCGTCGTTGAAAATGTCGCACTCGTCGCGCGAGAGCAGGAGATCGGTGAGGGCGTTGCCGATTTCGTCGGCGACATCGGCGAGGTTGAAGATGCGCTCCTCACCGCCGTGCGTGACCTTGATCTCGGGGCGTTCGTCGTGCGGCAGGACTTCGCGCCAGGCGTAGTCGGGCTTTTGCTCGCGGGGCGTGGTGACAATGCTTTTGAGGGCGATGTCCTCGGCGAGGGTTGGTTTGTAGGTCATGGCGGCAGCGATTCGGTTGGGGGCGGTTAAGGGCGGTGGCGGAAATTAGAGGTCGTCGTCGTCCGCGTCCTTCATGGCGGCGGAGCGGCGGTAGTCGGTGACCTTGCCTTCGAAGAAATTGGTTTCCTTGCGGAGATCCATCATCTCGGCGAGCCACGGGAGCGGGTTCGTGATCGGGCCGTTGAGCGGCGAGAGGCCGACGTCAATGAGCCGGCGGTCGCCGATGTAATCAATGTAGCTGAGAAATTCGTCCTTCGTGAGCCCGACGGCGGAGACGGGCAGGCAGTCGGCGATGAAATCCTTCTCGAGCCGCACGGCCTCGCGCATCGTGTCGCGGAGCTCCTCGCGGAATTCCTCGGTCCAGATATCGGGATTCTCGTCCACGAGATCCATGAGCAGGTTGCGGAAGACCTCGATGTGGTTCGACTCGTCGCGCAGCGTGTAGCTGAACATCTGGCCGATGCCAGGGAATTTCGTCTGGCGGTAAAGCGCGAGCACCATGCCGAAGAGGCCGTAGAATTGCGTGCCCTCCATGCACTGGCCGAAGAGGAAAATATTCTTCGCGAGCGCCTGCTTGGCCTCGAGCGTGGTGAGGTCCATGTCGCGGCGCAGCGCGCGGCTGTTGTTCACGACGAATTCCGTCTTCTGCTTGATCGTCGCGATGTCCTCGAACATCGCCTCGCACTCGTGCGGGTTGATGCCCAGCGAGCTGATCATGTAAACGAGCGAATCCGCGTGGATGTTCTCCTCGTGGGCGTGGCGGCCGAGCACGAGCTTGAGCTCCGGCGCCGTGACGAGTTCGCGGACGACATGCTGGATGTTGTCGCCGACGATGCCTTCCGCCGCGGAAAAATAGCCGATCGCCATCTTGATGATCCACCGCTCGGTCTCGGAAATTTTCCCCGACGCGTCGCGCCACTGCTCGACATCGCGTTGCATCTGGATGTCCTCCGGCTCCCAGTGGTTCGCCTTCATGGTCTTGTAGAGGTCGTAAGCCCACGCGTATTTGACCGGCAGGATGTTGAAAAACATCGTGTCGCGGCCATTGATTACGCGCTTGGCGGCGTAGGCGGCTTCGGCCTTCTCCCGGTCGAGGACGAAGGCGCGGTCTCCAATCTGTATCGTGGTGGTCTGGGCCATGGCTGAAATTTTGGGTCGGAATTTCCTGAGGGAAGGCCATCAGAGACGCCCTTCCGTAAAAGTATCGAGGCGCTTACAACCGCACACAACCCGGCGCGCAAACTCCCCAATGTGGCGCAGACTTTGCCCCAACCCAATCTGTGAAGTCAAACAAAAACACCACCTATTGACGAAAAAAAACAGGGAAACCACTACAGGTTGTGGTTTTGTGAAAAACATGGGAATTACGCCTTGACGATGTGAATAACTCCGCGGGACTTGTGAAAATGGGCATTTTCAAGGGCTGTGAGTCCGCGAACCGCTTGCAAGGCTCATCCGGCGGTTGCCACGCCTGCGGTTGGCCTTTTACGCTTGCTGCATGGGCGATGAAGTCATGATCCGAACCATGAATCGCGGCGAACTCGGCACCGCCGTGGAATGGGCGGCGCGCGAGGGCTGGAATCCCGGCCTCGACGACGCGGAGGCTTTTTACGCCGCCGATCCGGAGGGTTTTTTGCAAGCAGAACGCGCTGGCGAAGTCGTCGGCACGATCTCCGCGGTGAAATACGGTGCGGATTTCGGTTTCGTCGGTTTCTACATCGTGAAACCGGAGATGCGCGGTCACCGCCACGGCCTCGTGCTCGCGGAGCATGCGCTGGCGCGGCTCGAGGGGCGGAACATCGGCATTGACGGCGTGCTCGCCAAGCAGCGGCAATACGCGAAATTTTTTGGCTTCGAGTTTGCGTATCGGAATATCCGCTACGGCGGCGTGGTGACCGGACGCGTGGCGGGACCGGAAGTTGTGCCCGTGCGGAAGATCCCATTCGATGCGATCGCCGCATACGACCGGCGGTTTTTCCCGGCGGAGCGCGAGGCATTCCTGCGCGCATGGCTCGCGATGCCGCATGCCATGGGCTTCGGCTGGGTGGGGGACGGCGGACTGCGCGGCTGCGGCGTGATCCGGCAATGCCGCGACGGATTCAAGATCGGGCCGCTGTTCGCGGACGACGCGGAGATCGCGGAGGCGCTGTTCCTGGCATTATGCGAACGCACGAACGGCCAGCCCGTTTTTCTCGATGTGCCGGAGGTCAACGC
>JBOHXO010000053.1:0-7086 GCA_050737475.1 Chthoniobacterales bacterium | reverse complement strand
CGCCTTGATCGCCACATTGCGATTCTACGAAACCCCGCCAGCGGCGGGAAGCTTCCGATGACGCGATGTTCAGGCGGAAACCGGGCAGCCGAAGAAGCCGCGTTTGCGGATGAGTTCCGCGACTTGCGGCGGCACCATTTCTTCCCAGCTCGAGTCGCCGCTTGCGATGCGCTTGAGCACGTCGCGGGAAAAAACGTGCGCGTAGGCGGGGTTGTAATTGTCGAGATGCACGAAGCTGCCCCGGCCGGCGAGGTAGTCGTAGAGCGGCTTGAGCTCGGGCGTGACCTGCAGCGTTTCGATGGTTTGCTGCGGTGCGTCGGGCGTCGGCTGGTAGGGGTAGACGTAGAGCTTGAGGTCGTTCTTGAACAGTCGGCCAAAGCTCTCGAGCACGCCGCCGGGCAGTTGCTGGTAGTATTTTTCGTCGAACAATTCGATGAGGCTCGGCACGCCCATCACGATGCCGATGCGTTCCTTCGTGCGCCACGCGAGGTAGGCGGCGAGGCGGTAATATTCGAAGTAGTCGGAGATCATCACGGTCACGCCGTAGGCCGCGAGCAGGTCGGCGCGGGCGAGGAAGTCTCGCAGGTCCACGTCCTTTCCGCCGGCGAGCAGGTTGCGCATGGTGATTTCCATGATCGAGAGGATGGGCTTGTCCGCGACCGCGGGGTCGGCCTTGAATTTCTCGAGCGCGCACCGGACCATGTCCACGTTCACATGCGTCGGCGGCCGGAAGCTGCCTCGCTCGACGAGGACGGCTTTTTTGTAGAGCACCTCGGAGGGCTGCACGACTTCGCGGCTCGCGTTGAACATGGCCGCGCCGCTGAGGCCGAGCTGCACGAGCTTGAGCGCCATCACGCGGTTGTCCACGCTGCGAAATTCGATGCCGCTGAACTCGATCATATCTATCTCGATGCGGCCGACGGTGAGTGCGTCGAGCAGCGACTCGATGAGCTGCTCGGGCAGGTGGTGGAGGAAGAACGCGCCGTAGCAGAGGTTCACGCCGACGATGCCGAGTGCCTCCTGCTGCAGCGAGGCCTCGGCGTCGAGCATGCGCACATGCATGAGAATCTGGCTGGGCTCGTCGCGCGGACGGCTCTGGAATTTCACGCCCATCCAGCCGTGGCATTCGTTGCCGCCCTTGAAACTGCGCGCGACCACGGTATCCGCAAATGCGAAGAACGCAGTGTTATCGCCGCGCGCGGTGGCGAGGCGCTCGACATTCAATTCCATCTCGCGGTCGAGCATCGCCTGCAACCGTCCCTTCGAGACGTAGCGCTCGCTGTGGCCGTAGATGGCGTCGCTCACTTTCATGTCGTAGGCGGAGACGCTTTGCGAAATCGTCCCGGCGGCGGCGCCCACGCGGAAGAACCATCGCGCCACCTCCTGACCGGCGCCGATTTCCGCGAACGTGCCATACCAGCGCGGGTCGAGGTTGACTTTCAGGGCCTTGCTATGGGTGTCGAGGGATTCCTTTTCCACGCCCGACGATTAGCAGGATTTGAGCGAAGAAACGCTTTTAATGGGCCGCGGACAGGCATTCGGCTTGCGCGGACGGGCGGTTGGTCCCTATCGAAATGATCATGGCGTCCGTCGTTTCGATTGATCCCGTGGTTCGCGAGGCCTGGCATCCCGTGGCGCTTTCGAGCGAGCTCGCGATGGGTGCGTTGCGTGCCGTGACGTTGCCCGGCGAGGACGTGGTGATCTGGCGCGGCGCGGCGGGCGTGCATGCGTGGCAGGATTTGTGCGTGCACCGCGGGGTGAAACTCTCGCTTGGAAAAGTGGTGGATGACTGCAGGCTGCGCTGCGCCTATCACGGCTGGACCTACGACGAAGACGGACAGTGCGTTCACATGCCCGCGCATCCCTCGCTCACGCCGCCGCCGCGGGCGCGTGCCAAAATTTTCGCATGCGAGGAGCGGGCGGGCTTGATCTGGGTGTCGCGTGGCGAGGCTCCGGGGGAAGTGCCGTCGCTCGCGGAGTTTGATGACGCGGCCTTTCGCGCGATTTCGTGCGGACCTTATTCCGCGCCGGCGGGCGCGCCGCGCTTGATCGAGAATTTCCTGGATGTCGCGCATCTGCCGATCGTGCACGAGGGGACGCTCGGTGTTTCCAATAAGGCGGAGATTGCGTCCTACAATGTGGAATGGACGGACGACGGACGCCCGGTCGCGCGCGATATTCGCATCTTCCAGCCGAATCCCGAGGGCTTCGCACAGCCCGGAGAGGTTTCCTACGAATACGGCATCCTCTCGCCGTTTTCCGTTTATTTGCGCAAGCGCACGGCGGGCGGTTGCTTCACGCTGCTCTTCGCGGTGGCGCCGATTTCCGAGATCGAGAGCGCCGGCTTTTTCACGGTCTTCATGAACTACGGCGACCCGGCCGATGACGCGGGCCTCGTTGCATTCCAGGAAAAAATCTTCGCGCAGGACATTCCCATCGTCGCGTCGCAACGTCCTGAGCGCCTCCCGCTCGACCTCGCGGAGGAACTGCACCTGCCGTCGGACCGCCTGGCCATTGCCTACCGCCAATACATCCGCAAGGTCGGCCTGACGTTTGGCACCGCCTGACGAAAGCGGAGCCGCGCGCGCCTACCCCCGGATTGCGACAATGCTCTTCGGAGCGGATTTTTCGCCGCGGAAGTCTGTGGCGACGATCCGGATCGTGTGCCGGCCTGGCGTCAGCGGAATGCGAATCCGCCATTTGTCGGTGCCGGTGGCGATGTAGCGCGCGCGCCCGATGCGAACGGTGACTTTCTCCACGGCATCCCCATCGTCTTTGGCGCTCCCCCGGATCAGGAGGTTCGACCTGGCGGTGGTCACGGTTCTTGAGCTGGTGATCTTCAAGACGGGAGCCTCGTTCTTCTCGTCAATCTTCCAACGGGAGACGCGGGATAAATCCTCTATGACGTAGAGTATGCCGTCGGGCGTGATCGCCAATCTGCGTGCCGCAAAGAACCGGTCTTCCCCGATGTTGAATTGGAAACTGCCGTTGGAAGAGAAGCGCAGCACGCGACCATCGCCGGAGACATAGACATTGCCCGCGGCATCCACGGCGATGCCGTGATATTCGTCCCGCGGCCTGTAGCGGCGCCGGGGATAATTATTTTCCCATTCTTTCCTGAATCCATCGAGTCCGATCCGCTGGACCTCCCCGTCAATCGTGGAGAGGTAGAACTCTCCGGTCTTTTCGTTCACGGCCAGGCCAGAAACCCTCCCCTGGAGATTGGCGCCGAAAAGATTCCAGCGGGGGAAATCGACTCTCACACTGTTGCCAGAGGGAAAGACCTCCGCCACGTAGAGATCTCCGGTGGATTGGCGGCACGCAAGGGCGCCCACCCCCTTGACAAAGAGATCCTCGTTTCTCGGCGAGGAGCCGTCCGGTGCGTAGATTGTAATCATCTTCGAGAAAATGTTGCCCACGGTAAGCCGCGAGGCGGCCTTGGAATTCGCCTTGCTCCATGTCAGCGATATGCTGGCAGTTGGAGTTGGCTGGCGGTCGGTATTCCAAGCAAGTTCGAAGACGCCCGTGGCACTGAATCGCTGAATTCTCGGACGGTCGGTGTAGTCGGCGACATACACCTTTCCCGTGGCGGGATCGACGCAGATATCCGAGGGAAACGAGAGTTGGCCGTTGCCCGTGCCATGGGATCCGAAGCTGCTCAGGAAGGTGGCCTGCTGCGCGCGAAGGCTGGCCATCATCGCGAGTCCGACACTGACGACCAGAACGGCGACGCGGCGGCGGGAGCAAGTCATGTCGACCATCTAGCCCGCCCTGTATTTTGCCGCGAGACAATACGATGAGTAGCCGCGGCCTCGCGTGACGAAAGCGTTGCTTTTCTCCGCGTCGGCGATGTGGCAGAACGGCGGCATGAGCACCTCCGAGAGCACCAACACGATGAAGCCCGGTGATATCAGCTGGGCAGAACTGACCACGAGCGATGTCGACGCGGCGATCGCGTATTACACCGAACTCTTCGGCTGGACGACGCAGCCGTTTGGCGAGGGATACACGATGTTTGCCAACGAGGGGCGGCCCTTCGGCGGAGTGTTGAAAGCGCCCATGCCCGATGTGCCCACGCACTGGAAGAGCTACGTGATCGTCACGGATATCGACGCCGCGATTGCGAAGAGCACGGGCCTCGGCGGCCAGCTCTGCTGGGGGCCGGAGGAAATTCCAACGGTCGGCCGCATCGCGATCGTGCAGGATCCGCAGGGCGCGGTGATCGGATTGCACCAGCCGGCGTAAAATTTTGCGAATCACGCCGGCGCAAGCATCGACAAAGGTCCTGCCGTGGCTGGTGGTTTTGCTGGTCCTAGCGCCGGCGCTGCACGCGCAGATATCCGCTCGATATCCAAACGAGTTGCCGGACTATCGCTTCGCGGAAAATGCGCCGTGGCGTGAATTGATTCCGCTGAGAAGCGGCTTTGCGGAAGTTCGCAAGGCGCTGGGGAAGCCGGTGAGGGAGGTTGACCTCGCAAACTACTCCAAACCCTATCCCGGCGATGCGAAAGCGGTGCAGCCTTTGCTGGAATACGAATTTGGCCGCGACTGGACGCTTTACGTTTATTTTGTATTTCCCTCGAACGACAAACTGCCAGGAGGATTTGCCGGAAAGGTTCGCTCATTCGAGCTGGTGCCGAAGAATCCGATTCGGTTTCCGAAACCATCAGCCGACATTTTTCGTCGGTCGGAAGTGATTGCGGCGGACGCGGGCTGGAACGATTTCGCCGACGGGTCGGGTTTGCGCTACGAGATATACCGATCCCGCATTCCATCCGGCCGTCGAAAAGCGGATGATTTGAATCGGATCGTTTACGGGCCGTCGGACGCCGAACTCGCGCGCTGGAAAAAGGAGTAGGGCAAGGACCGCCGCGCTATTTCCGGGTGACCTTGACGGTTACGGTCGACGAAGCCGTGCCGTCGACATCGAACGCCTGGATGAGGACGGTATTTTTTCCAGGCTTCAGTTTCGCGGTGAACGACCAGCTCGTTGTGCCCTTCGCCTTTTTGTAGGCGGCCTTTCCGACCTTCGCCTGCACGCTGCCGAGCGTGCCGCCGGTGTCCTTCGCGGTGCCCTTGATGACAACTTTTGCCGCGGTGGTTTTGATGCTCTTCTTGCCCAAAACGGTGACTGTGACGACCGGCTTGGTGGGAGCGGGCGTGGGTGTGGGAGTCGGCGTCGGCATGGCTCCCGGGACGGCGACGGAATAGGCGGAGAACACCTCGTCCGCCGATTCGTCGGATCGGTAGCAGATGGTTTGGCTGTCGGGCGTGAACTGGACCGAGCCGATGGTGATATCCCAGGCGGCCGGGGAATTCAGCATCACAGGATCGGTGGAGCCGTCCATGGCCGTGATCCACAGGCTGTTGGTCGTTCCGGAAACCACCGTGTAGGCGACCCAGGCGTTGTCGGGGCTGATGACAATGCTCGAACCGACGTCGTCCGAGCCGGTGAGGTTGGAAAGATTGAGTTGGGAGCCGGTCGTGTTCGTGGTGGCAACGTAGAGATCGTTGATGTCGTCGGTGGTGAGGTCGCCGCGATAGACGGCCCGGCTGCCATCGAAGTTGATCGTGAAGGTCGAGATCGTGCCGCCGGAGACGGGTGTTTCGTTGAGTTTGATCTGGGTGTCGGCAGCGTTGATGGAGGCGCTGTAGAGCTCGGTGACGCCATCCGTGTCGAGATCGCCGGAATAGACAACACGTGCGCTGTCCTGAGTGAGGACATAGCCGCCAACATTTCCGCCGGAAACCGGCTCGTCGCTGAGTGTGATCTGCGTGCTCGCGGTGGTGGAGCTGCTGTAAAGCTCGTTGACGCCGTCCTCGGTGAGATCGCCGGAATAGACGACGCGTGTGCTGTCGGCGGAGATCGCGAGGCTGGCGACGTTTCCATTGGTGACGGGGGTGTCGTTGAGTTTGATCTCGGTGTCAGCCGTGGTGGTGGAGGCGCTGTAGAGCTCGGTGGTTCCGTCGGTGGTGAGGTCGCCGCGATACAGCACGCGCGCGCTGTTTGGTGAAATGGTGAACGAGTTGGGGATGTCGCCGCCGGATACGGGGGTGTTGTTCAATTTGATCTGCGTGCCTGCCGAGGAGGTGGAAGCCGAGAAGATTTCGAGGACGTCGGCGGTGATGAGACCGCCGGTGTAGATCGCGCGCGTGGAGTCGGGCGTTACATTGAAGAAGCTGTTCACCGCGCCGCCGGCCACGGGAGTCGTGTTGAGTTTGATCTGCGTTCCCGAGGCCGTAGGTGACGCGCCGTAGATTTCGAAGGTGCCGTCCGTATCGAGGTCGCCACGATACACCGCACGGCTGCCGTCGGGCGCGAATATGGCGGCGAGAACGTTGCCGCCCGCGACGGGAGTGCTGCTGAGTTTGACCTGCGTGCCGGCCGTCGTGGTGGAGGCGCCGTAGAGTTCCGCGACAGCAATCGTGTTGAGCGCGCCGACAAAAATGATGCGGTTGGGATCGGTCGGAAAGGCGAAGGTGGTAATGCCACCGGACAATGGGGTGGTGTTGATTTTGAACTGCGTGCCGGTCGCCGTGGTGGAGGCGGTATAGATCTCGTTGATGCCATCCGTCGTGAGATCGCCGATGTAGGTTGCATAAGCGCTGTCGGCCGTAATCGAACCCACTGCCAAAACATCGCCGCCCGAGACAGGTGTCGTGCTGATCTGGATGGGTGCGGCGTGGAGAGCCGGAAGCGCGAGGGCGGCGATGAGACACGCTGGCGAAATCGATTTCGCGGAAAGCCATTTAGTGAAGGGGGAGACGCGGAGGGCGGGCGATGTTTTCATTTTGGCGGCGGAAGTCCTGAAATTATGGCTCGGGAATTAAAGCCTGCAATCAATAAGGCTGCGACATGAATGAGGAAAGCTGCCGATGTCTCTATGAAATGTCCGACTGCTGAGCGTGTCGGAATTATGTAGCTGAGCTTCCAAAAGGCATGTATTTTGCATGCAAAAGGCATGGCTACGATCACCATCAAGAAATTTCCGGATGCGCTGCTCGATCAACTTCGCAAGAGAGCTGAATCCGTGCGCCGCAGCGTGACGCAGGAAGTGCTGGCGACATTGGAGGACTCCTTTGCCG
>JBOHXO010000052.1:0-9821 GCA_050737475.1 Chthoniobacterales bacterium | reverse complement strand
CGCTCATCCTGCGGCTCAACGAAGCGATCGGGATGACTTTCGTGATTGTCACCCACGAGTTGCCCAGCATTTATGCGATAGCGGACCGCGTGATCATGCTCGACCAATCGAAGAAGGGAATCATCGCCGAGGGCGCGCCCGAGGAGTTGCGCGACCATTCCGACGAGCCGTTCGTGCGGCAGTTTTTTCATCGCGAAGCGGAGGCGAAGGCGTGAAGGAGGCGAGTTATTTCAAGATCGGCCTGTTCATCATCGTGGGCCTGCTGCTGCTGGCCGGCGGGCTGGTGATCTTCGGCATCGGGCAGTTCTTCAAGCACAAGATCTACATGGAGACCTATGTGGATGCGACGGTGCAGGGCATCGAGGTCGGGTCGCCGCTGAAGTTCCGCGGCGTATCGGTGGGCAAGGTGACGGAGGTGAATTTCCTGTTCAACGAATACCCGCAGGTGGATCGCGCGAAGGTGATCAACTACATCGTCATCCTCATGGAAGTGGACGAGGAGATTTTTCCGGACATGTTCAGCGTCGAAAATCTCCAGCCGCTGATTGACAAGGAAGTGAAGAACGGCCTGCGCGTGCAGATCGAGCCGCAGGGAATCACGGGCCTGAATTTCCTCGATATCAATTACGTCGAGAAGGACCGCTATGCACCGGTCCAGATCGTGTGGACGCCGCGCCATTACTACCTGCCCTACGCGCCGGGCGAGATCACGAGCATGCTCGATTCCGTGAACAAGATGATGCACGAGGTCGAGAATCTGAACATCCAGGGCATCGGCAACAAGACGATGGAAACGCTCACGACGGTGAACAAGGCGGTGCAAGACGCACAGTTCGGGAAGTTGAGCACCGACGCGCAGAAGATGATGGACGACGTGTCGAAGGCGATTGCCGATGCGAAGCTCAAGGAACTCAGCGACGACACGCGCAAGCTGCTCGCCGAGGTGGAAAAATCGAACGACCAGCTGCGCGCGATCCTCGGCAACGTCGAGCCCGCGTCGCGGTTGAACGCCGACGACATTGCGGCGACGCTCGCGAACCTGCGCATCATTTCCGAGAACCTGCGCGCGGCCAGCGCCGACCTCTCGCGCGATCCCTCACGGCTTATCTTCAGCAGACCGCCGAAACCGTCGAAAGTCATGGAACCCCCACCCAAACCACGATGAAACGCGCCGCATTTTTTGCGCTGATCGCGCTGATCGTATCGGGCTGCTCGACGGCGCCACGGGCGAAGCCGGAGTATTTCATGCTGAGCCCGGGGAAACCCGCTTCGATGCAGGCGCTGAAGCCGGCGGGCGGGGCGGTGACCGCGTCGGTGAGTTTTGTGGATGTGGCGGCGCCGTTCGCTGCGGATGGATTCGTGTATCGCGTGAGCGACGACCGCTGGGAGACCGATCCCTACAATCAATTCCTGGTCTCGCCGGCGGACATGATGACCTCGATCATCCGCAACTGGACGCGTGAGTCCGGGCTCTACGGCGACGTGGCGATGCCGGGCGCGGGAGGCAGTCAGGAATACGTGATTGATTGCGATCTCACGGAACTTTACGGCGATTTTCGCAATGCGGGAAAACCCGAGGCGGTCGTCACGATCGAGGCCCAGGTTTTCCACAACACCGACAACGGCCGCGTGCTGCTGCTGCGGAAGACGTTCAGCGAGCGTGTGCCGGTGGCGGCGCGCACGCCGGTCGCGCTCGTGAATGCGTGGAGCGAGGGAGTGCGCGAGGAGCTAAGCCAGCTTCTTCGCGCGATCGGCGACAGCGGGCACTGAGGGCTCGATGCGCGAGGCGGCGAGCAGGATGCCGGCGGCCTTGTCGAGTGTCTCCTGCCATTCCTTTTGCGGTTCGGAATCGGATACGATGCCGGCTCCGACGTGGAACGACGCTTCGTTCCCACGCATGACGACCGTGCGAATGGCGATGTTGAAGCGGCTCTCGCCGTTGAACCCGAGAAAGCCCACCGCGCCGGTGTAGATGCCGCGTGGGCCGGGCTCGAGTTCGGCGATGATTTCCAATGCGCGTTTTTTCGGAGCGCCGGAAATCGAACCGCCCGGAAAGCACGCGGCGACGGCCTCGACGTGCGAAATTTCCGGACGAAGCGTGCCCTCGACGGTCGAGACAAGGTGGAAAACCTGCTCGAATCGCTCGAGCCGCAGCAGGTCGGCGACGTGCACGCTGCCGTATTCACAGACGCGGCCGAGGTCGTTGCGCTCGAGGTCGGTGATCATCACGAGCTCGGCGACTTCCTTCGACGAGGTGATCAACTCGTAGGCCGAGCGTTCGTCCGCGTCGGGGTCGTGGCGGCGCGGACGGGTGCCCTTGATCGGGCGGGTGAGGATGCGGCGGCCGCTGAGTTCCAGGAAACATTCCGGCGAGGCGGAGAGGACGACGGTGTCGCCGAGGGCGAGATACGCGGCATACGGCGCGGGCGAGTAATGGCGGAGTGCGGCGTAAAGCGGCCATGGGTGGCTGGTGCGTTGCGACTCGAAACGATGCGCGAGGCAGGCCTGGTAGATGTCGCCGGCTGCGATGTATTCCTGCGCGCGGCGGACCATGCGGCAATATTGTGCCGGCGTCATCGTCGGGCGGAATTTCCACGGGGCGGCCTCGCGCGGCACAGGCTCCCCGGGCAGTGGCGGATTGCCGATGGCGAACCAGCGGTCCTCGCCATGCACGAAGGCGAGAAGATTGGGGTAGATTCCAAAACGGAACGAGCCGTCGAAGGCGAACCACCCGATCGCCCCGCCGCAGGGCAGGCCGAGATCGCTGCCCTCGACCCGGCGGGCTTCCAGTTCGCGGGCCAGCCGGGGCCATTCGTCCGCGGTGCCAGTGATCACGCAATCCGGCTCGCAGGCCAGAATGGACACCGCACCCACGGACTCCTGCGACGAATCGAGAAAGACGAATCCCTCGCGATCCGCCATGCCGGCTGCGGCCTCCGCCGGGGTCAGCGGGAGCTCGATTTCTTGAAACCGGTTGGAGTGGCGTGGCACGCTTGCAAAGACAGGGCAAACCTGTTTCGTTTGCAAGTTCCGCTCGCAGGAGCGGCGTCTGAAAATGAAGAAGCCTGTATTCCTGATTACCTCTGTTGTTTCGCTCGCTTTTGCCGGAGCGAGCCTGGCTCAGGAAGCCAAACCGAAGCCCTCTCCCACGCCGGCCGCGACGCCCGCGCCCAGTCCGGCAGCCAGGGAAGAGCCTAAAAAGCCGATCGAGGCAGCGACACCTGCACCCGCAGCCGACAAGCCGGCCGCCTCGACGCCCACCCCGGCGCCTGCCGGTGACAAGACCGCCTCCCCGACGCCCACGCCGGACACGGCCGCTTCCGACGCCGACCTTTTGCCGCCGCCCGACGTTCCCACGAGCGAGGAACCGCCGCCACCGCCGCCGGAGGACAACCTGCCCGCCGCCGATGAGTCCCCGGGCAGCGATTTGCCAAATCCGGATGTGCTCGGCGCGCCGGACGCCACGGGGACCGCGGATGCCACACCACCGCCGGAAGCGAAAATCCAGGAGAACAAGTTCAAGGAGAACCGCGAATTGAACGTGCGCTACCAGGAAGTGAAGTTGCAGGCGCTCAAGGACGAGAAGATTCGCAGCATGCAGACGCAGGCCGACGCCGCGAAGACCGACGAGGACAAGCGCCAGGCGCTTCGCGTTTATTATCGGATGCTGTTCGCGAAGATGGTGTCCATTGACAAGGACCTGGACAAGAAATGCGACGCCATGGAGAAGGCCTATCTGCGCCGACTCGGGCAGTATCGCGTCGAACCGACGATCCCGATGAATCCGCCGCCGACGCCCGAGCCGCTGGAAGTCGTGGAAGCCTCGCCGACGCCCAAGCCGAAAGCGAAGCGCGGGAATTAATTCCCCGCGACGACTTCGCGGACGCCCTTCGTATCGCGGAGCAGCGGGTTGAAATCCCAGAGCAGGAATCCGCCGCCGCCATTGCGCGGGCCGATGCTGCGCTCGAGGCCGAGTTGCCGCGAGATTTCCGCGGCCGAGCGGCCTTGTGAAATGAGGCGGTCAATATCAATGCCGGGATAGATCGGCACGCCGTTCGAGACACCGGGATTGCGCCACCACCGCAGCAGCGTCGAGAAACTCTGCGGGCCGCCATCCTCCCAATAAAGCTGCGGCGCAAGGTAGTCCACCCAGCCTTGCTGTGCCCAGGCCACGGGGTCCGCGTAGAGCTCGTTGAGCTGGTCGAGGCCGGCTCGCACGGTCGAAGGCTGGCCCTTCGTATAAATGCCGAACGGGCTGATTCCGAATTTGCAGCCGGGGCGCGCGTGCACGGCGGCGGAGAGTTTTCGGACCATCGTGTTCACGTTGTTGCGGCGCCAGTCGGCCCTGGAAAGTTTGCCGCCCTTCGCCTGGTAGCGCGCGTAGGTCGCGGAGTCCGGAAAACTCCCGCCGTAGGTCTCGGGATAGGGATAGAAATAATCGTCGAGATGCACGCCGGCCACGGCATAACGTCGCACGATATCGCGCACGACGGCGACGACGTGGTCCTGCACCTCGGCCGAACCGGGATCGAGCCAGAGCATGGACTTCAATCGGCGTGTGCTGCCTGGGAGCTGGTTCGCGACGTGTTTGCTGTTGCGATCGTCGGAGGTGTGCGTCGCCGCGCGGTAGGGATTGATCCACGCGTGGATGGCGATGCCGCGCTTCTTGCCCTCGGCAATGAAAAACGCGAGCGGGTCGTAGCCGGGGTTTTTGCCCTGCGTGCCCGTGAGGAAGCGGCTCCACGGCTCGATGCTGGATTGATAAAGCGCGTCGCACTCGGGGCGGACCTGCACCATGAGGGCGTTGAGTTTCGCGGCGCGCGCGGCGTCGAGAATGCGGATGATCTGCGCCTGCTGCGCGCTTGCGGAGAGGCCGGGCTTCGACGGAAAATTCAAATTGTAAACGCTGGCCACCCACGCGGCGCGCATTTCCGCACGGGCTGTGGCGGAGCAAATGATGAAACCGAGGAACGCCGCGAGAAATCGGAATCGCATGCAAAATACTTAACGCGTTTTTGCGCGGTGGCGATGCCGGATTTGACGGCGCTGAACGGATGAAAAATCACGGACGCCTCATCGAGGCGCCCCTACCGGCATTGGCAGGGCGGTGGAAGGAAGAAGGGGGCCCCTCCCCCTTCTAGATGAAACCGCCGTGGCTGATTTATCGCCGCTCGCGGGCGCGGCGTTTTTCCTGCACGAGGAAGACGGGCAGCAGGCGCGATTCGATTTCCGCGAACGCAGCGGCGAGGCCGTTCGTTTCGTAGATGCGGCCGATGCCGGCCTCGACCTCGGTGGGGTTGCCGAACGCGGAGAGGAATTGATTCGACGTGAATGCCGTGAGCCGGTCGCCATCCATCGCATCGTGCGCGCGGAGAATCCACTCGCGCACGTAGAGGCTCAGCACGGCGTCGCCGATCCACGCGGCGTTGCGTGTTTCGGGCGGGAGTTTTTTCGACATGGAGGAAGGTTCACGCAAAGGACGCGGAGGACGCAAAGGTATTGGTTTGCAGCGGCGGAAATTTTTGCGAAACGTCAGGCATGCGCGACGAATTCATGCAGGCGGCGATTGACGAAGCGAAGCAGGGACTGGCCGAGGGCGGCATTCCCATCGGGTCGGTGATCGTCCACAAAGGAAAAATCATCGGCCGCGGCCACAACATGCGCGTGCAGAATGGCGATCCGCTGTTGCACGGCGAGATGAGCGCGTTCAAGGATGCCGGTCGCCAGCCCGCATCCGTCTATCGCGAATGCGTGCTCTATACGACGCTTTCCCCCTGCCCGATGTGCAGCGGCACCTCGCTGCTTTACAAGATTCCGAAGATCATCATCGGCGAGAACGTCACGTTCATGGGCGGCGAGGAATGGCTGCGCGCCCAGGGCGTGGAGCTCGTCGTGCTGCAGGACGAGGAGTGCATCCAGATGATGCGTGACTTCATCGCCGCAAAGCCGGAGCTCTGGAACGAAGATATCGCGGTGTAGCGCCGCCTTATTTCAGCGTGGTCGGGGCGGGCTTTGCGCCCTTGCCGGTGGTGATCATTTCCGCCACCACGTCGTCGGTGATGTCCACCGCTGTGTCCGCGGTAAGGACGACAATGTCGCTGCGAATGAGCACGGTGTTCATGCCTTTTTTCGCGGCGATCTTCTGCGCGACGGGTTTGACTTCCTCGCGGAACTGCCGGACGAGATCCACCTGCTTCGAGTTGAACTCCTCACGGGCCTCCTGCACTTTCGTCTGGAGCTGGGAATTCAGGGTCTGGCCGAGCTGGAGCAATTGCTGTTTCTGCTCATCGGTCGGTTTTTCGCCGACTTCCTGCTGCGACTTGTCGAGCTGGCTTTGCAGGTCGCCCTTCGCCTTCGTGACTCCCTCGGCGAGGGCGTCGTTCGTGGCCTTGAGCTGCTCGCTGATCACGACATCGCGGCCGAGGCGCTTCGCAACGGCATCGAGATCAAGGAGTGCCACGGTGCCATTCGGCGCGGCAGGCGCGGTGGAGGCGGCGGGGCGCTCGCAGCCCGTAACGATGAGGGCAAGCGCGGCGCAGAAGGACAGGGAGATGATTCGCATGTGCGCATTGTGCAAATCCGTGGCCTCCAATCAACCATTCAATGAGGCTGCGGATATTTGCTGGATTTCCTCCCGCGACGCCGCGGCATTCCGCCCGGGAGTTTTCCCGAATCATTGACCGCCGTGGCGGAAGCAATCCGAAATCCCTTTGCAGCACAGGGACCGCTGCCTTATTCTCAAAAATTACCCCTCGTGACAAATTCGTGAACGGGCGCTGCTCGACGGTGGTCTGAGGGAAGGCATAAGGACGATGGCAGTAATGGATTTTCGAGACCCGAAATATTTCATCAATCGAGAGCTGAGCTGGCTCGAATTCAATCAGCGGGTTCTCGACCAGGCGCTCGATGAAACCAATCCCCTGCTCGAACGGCTGAAATTCCTCTGCATCGTCAGCTCGAATCTGGACGAATTTTTCGAGGTGCGCGTGGCGGGCCTCAAGCAGCAGAAGCAGACGCTGACGCACGAGACGGGGCCGGACGGCGTGTCCGCGAGCGAGGCGCTGGTGCGCATTTCCAAGCGCGTGCGCAAACTGGTGGACGATCAATACGCCTGCTGGCGCGACAAACTGCGGCCGCAGCTCGAGGCGCAGAAGATCACGTTCCATCCCTACGAAAATCTCGAGGACGAGGAACGCGCGCATTACGACGCGTTCTTCGACAAGCAGGTGTATCCCGTGCTCACGCCACTGGCGATTGACCCCGTGCATCCCTTCCCGCAGCTGCTCAACAAGAGCCTCAACGTGATCGTCGAGCTCGAGGGCGAGGATCTCGAGACGGACATCGCCGTCGTGCAGGTGCCGCGCATCCTGCCGCGCGTCGTGCCGTATCCGAAGCCGCAGCCGGGCGGCGAGGACTACGTATTTCTCGGTGGCATCATCCAGGCGCACGTCGGGCGGTTGTTCAAGGGCGTGACCGTGAAGGGCGCGCATCTTTTCCGCGTCACGCGCAACAGCAACCTCTATTTCGACGAGGAAGAGGTGCAGAATCTTTTGCACGCGATCGAGGCGGAATTGCGCCGCGTGAATCGCGGTGCCGCGGTGCGCCTCGAGGTGCAGCACGATTGCCCGAAGCATGTCGTGGAGCGCCTCACCGGGCTTTTCAACCTCACCGAGGAGGACGTCTTCCGCCTCGATGGTCCGTTGAATCTCACGCGCCTCATGCCGCTCGCGCTGCAGATTGACCGCCCGGACCTGCGCTACAAACGCTACGCGCCGAACACCGTCGTCTCGCTCGAGCAGGAGACCGATCTGTTTTTCCACATTCGCAAGGGCGACATCCTGCTGCATCACCCCTACGACAATTTTCAGACCGTCGTGGACTTCCTCGCGCTCGCCGCGGAGGACCCGCACGTGCTCGCGATCAAGCAGACGCTCTACCGCACCAGCTCCGACTCGCCGATCGTGCAATCGCTCATCGAAGCCGCGCGCAACGGCAAGCAGGTGACCGTCGTGATCGAGCTCAAGGCGCGCTTCGACGAGGCCGCAAACATCAAATGGGCGCGCGCCATGCGCGAGGCCGGCGTGGATGTCGTCTACGGCGTGACCGGCCTCAAGACCCACGCGAAGGCCGCCCTCGTGGTTCGCAGCGAGGGCGACGGCATCCGCCGCTACGCGCATCTCGGCACCGGAAATTATCATCCGTCCACCGCGCGTATTTACACCGACCTCGGTTTCCTGACGTGTCGCGAGGAAGTCACCACGGACCTCGCCGAACTCTTCAACCTGCTCACCGGCGTGTCGAAATTCACCGCGATGAACGAGCTGCTCGTCGCGCCGTTCAACCTGCATGCCAAGCTCGTCGAGCTCATTGACACCGAGACGCGCAATGCGATCGACGGCAAGCCCGCCAGCATCTACGCGAAGTCGAACGCGCTCATCGAGGAAGGCGTGATCGAGGCCCTCTACCGTGCATCCGCCGCAGGCGTGAAAGTGCGGCTGCTCGTCCGTGGAATGTGCGCACTGCGGCCTGGCGTGAAGGGCGTGAGCGAGAACATCGAGGTGCGCAGCATCGTCGGAAGATTTCTTGAGCACAGCCGCATCTACCGTTTTGAAAACGGCGGCGAATCGAAGATTTATCTCGGCAGCGCCGACTGGATGCAGCGCAACCTTTTCCGCCGCGTCGAGACTGTCTTCCCGGTCGTCACTCCCGGCATGCGCGAGCACGTCGAGGAAATCCTGCAGTGGTTCTGGAAGGACAACGTGAAGTCGCGCACCATGAAGCCCGACGGCACCTACGTGCCGATCAAGACGAAGGACGCGCCGTTCGACGCGCAGGCGGAATTCCTCGCCGAGGCCCAGCGCCGCCGCAAGGCCCGCGAAGCCGCCGCGCAGCAGGAATAATTACACATCCCGTGCGGCACGATTGCGCCCCACAACCTGTCTTCCCCGTGAACAAGCTGCGACACCTTTTCAGCACCGTGCTGGCAATCCTCCTGCTCGTGCCCGCGCATGCGGCGGACAAAGTGCGCGTGCAGCTCAAGTGGCTGCATCAATTTCAATTCGCCGGCTATTACGCGGCCATCGAAAAGGGCTATTACCGCGACGCAGGTCTCGATGTGACGCTCATCGAGGGCGCACCCGGCGTGGATCCCGCGAAGGTCGTTCTCAATGGCAGCGCGGAATTCGGCGTCGGCACGCCGGAGCTTGTGCTGGAGCGGGCGGCGGGCGCACCGATCGTCGTGCTGGGCGTGATTTTTCAGCACTCGCCCTACGTCTTTCTCGCTCTCGAGGGAACAGGGATCACCGACGTCGCCGCACTCGCCGGCAAACGCGTGATGATCGAGCCGCAGGCCGCAGAACTCTACGCGTATTTGCTGCACGAAGGCGTGAATCGGGGTGCCGTGCAAATCGTGCCGCACACGTTTTCAGTGCAGGATCTCGCGGACGGAAAGGTGGCCGCGATGTCGGGTTATTCCACGGACGAGCCGTTCACATTGCAATCGCAACACCGGCGCTACCTCGCATTCACTCCGCGTGCCGGCGGCGTCGATTTTTACGGCGATTGTTTTTTCACCACCGAAGCGCAAATCCATGACCACCCCGCGCGCGTGCGGGCATTTCGCGAGGCGACGCTCAAGGGCTGGGACTACGCGCTCAAGCATCCGGAGGAAATCATTGATCTCCTCGTCGCCAAGTATCATTCGCGAAAAAGCCGCGAGGCTCTGCAGTTCGAGGCGGCGCAGATGCGCGAACTCATGCATCCCGAGATCATTCCCGTCGGCTACATGTATGCCGGCCGCTGGAAGCACATCGCGGACACCT
>JBOHXO010000051.1:0-3527 GCA_050737475.1 Chthoniobacterales bacterium | reverse complement strand
GGTCGCAGCACCCACGCGAGTTGCGCGCCGAGCAGAAGATTTCCCGCGAGCCACCCGACGAAAATTTTTCGCGCGGTGGCCGGACACCCGCTCGTCAACACAATGAGGCGGTAGAGCCTCCGCAGCCCGGCCACACCGGCAAGGGCAATGACCGTGACGTGCGCCAGGAGCGTAATGCTGTGACCGCCGATTGATCGCCCGTTGGCGAGGGGCGGCGTGTTCCAGAGCAGGAACAGCATGAGCGGCGCGCAGGCCGCCAGCACGATGGCCGTGACGGTAAAGGCCATGAGAATGGCGAGCGTCGTCTGGCGGAATCCCAGCCCGCTGCCGAGCAACTGACCAATGCAGCCATTGAGCGCGGCGTTTGCACCGCACGTCAGAAAAACCAGCAGCGGAAACTTGATCGAGGTGAAGACGCCTTGCAGGGCATCCCGCCACAGTCCAAGCGTCGCGCCGTAAACTCCGCCGCCCAAAGTGATCGCCGCGCAACATACAGCCGCCCAACTCCATCCTGCCGCTCCCAGCCACTCGCGCTGCGCAACCGCATCTCCCGCGAGGAGAAGCCGGAAGCGATCGCGAACATTGAACATGGATTCACGCTCGCGCAGCGATGTGAGACCCGGATGAAGCGAGTGTGAAATTCCCGCGAATACTCAATCCAGCGTCTGCCGGTAGCGCTTGATGCCGACGGTCAGCACGATCGCCGTAAAAAGCAGGAGCGGCCAGATGTCTCGCGCGATGTCGGACACGCCGTTTCCCTTGAGCAGAATTCCGCGGATGATGCGCAGAAAATGCGTGAGCGGGAAGACTTCGCCGAGCCATTGCGCCCAATGCGGCATGCCACGAAATGGAAACATGAAGCCCGAGAGCAGGATGGATGGCAGGAACACAAAAAACGTCATCTGCATCGCCTGGAGTTGGTTCTTCGCGACGGTGGAAATGGTGATGCCGAGCGCGAGATTCGCCGCGATGAATACGAACGCCGCCGCGAGCAGCAGCGTGATGCTGCCGACCATCGGCACGTGAAACAGGAAATGGGAGACGAGCAGGATGACGCTGATCTGCACGTAGCCGACCATAATGTAGGGCGCGATCTTGCCAACCAGCACCTCCGAGGGGCGCGTCGGCATCGAGAGCAGCGTTTCCATCGTGCCGCGCTCGCGCTCGCGCGTGATCGCGAGGCCGGTGATCATCACCATCGTCATCGTGAGAATCACGCCCATCAGACCTGGCACGATGTTGTATTGCGTGAGGGCCTCGGGATTGTAGAGCGCGTGAACGCGGACATCGATCGGACCGGGTGTGCCGGCAAGAAATGCGAGCGAGCCCTTGAGGTCGTTCGCCAGCGCCTGATCGAACAATGTCGCGAGCGAGCCGAGTGCCTGTCCCGTCGCGCCGGGATCGGTGGCGTCGGCCTCGACAAGCAACACTGGCCGGTCGCCGCGCTGCAGGTCGCGGGAAAAATTCTGCGGGATGTTGACGACAAATTGCACCTGTCCGCGCGCCAGCAGATCGCGGCCCTCCTGCTCCGTCTTCACCTCGCGCACGAAGTCGTAGTAGGTGCTGTTTTTCAGCGCGTGGAGGATCGTGCGCGCCTGCGGCCCGTGGTCGGCGATGAGCACCGCCGCCGGAAGGTGGCGCGGATCGGAATTGATCGCATAGCCGAAGAGCAACATCTGAATGACGGGAATTCCGAGCATCATCGCGAACGTGAGCCGGTCGCGCTTCATCTGCGTGAATTCCTTCACGATCATCGCGCCAAGCCGGCGCGGGGAAAATCCGGACCGCTCGCTCATGACCCGAAATTATCCTGCGAGGTGTCCATCAAATGGATGAACACGTCCTCGAGTCCCGAACGAATCTTCGTCCATTCATAGCCGTCGCGGAAGGGCGCGATCGCCGCCTCGAGAGCCGCAGGATCGTCGCCGCTCACGTGCAGCATGTTGCCGAACGCCACCGCCTGCTGGACGCCCGGCCGGCCCCGCAGTTTCGCCGTGAGCGCTGGCAGGTCGGGGCCTGAGACGCTCCATGTCGTGAGCCCGACGTGATCCACGACTTCGCGCACCGTGCCGTGCGTGAGCAGGTTGCCGTAGGCGATGTAGGCGAGCCGGTGGCAGCGCTCGGCCTCGTCCATGTAATGCGTCGTGATGAGAAATGTGAGCCCCTCCGCGGCGAGCTCGTGAATCTGCTCCCAAAAATCGCGCCGCGCCTTCGGGTCCACGCCCGCGGTCGGCTCGTCGAGCAGCAGCAATTTTGGCGAATGGATCAAACATGCCGCGAGCGCGAGCCGTTGCTTCCAGCCGCCGGAGAGCTCACCCGCGAGTTGCTTCTGCCGGCCCGCGAGGCCGAGGCGCTCGATGCTTTCGGCGACGACCTTTTTGCGATTCGGCACGCCATACATCCGCGCGACGAAATCGAGATTCTCCGCAATGCTGAGGTCTTCGTAAAAACTGAACCGCTGCGTCATGTAGCCGACGTTGCGCTTGATTGCCTCGCTCTCGCGGATCACGTCGTAGCCAAGGCACGTGCCGCTGCCGCCGTCCGCGCGCAGCAGCC
The DNA here is from genome assembly GCA_050737475.1 of Chthoniobacterales bacterium. Lineage (GTDB taxonomy): Bacteria > Verrucomicrobiota > Verrucomicrobiia > Chthoniobacterales > JAATET01 > JAATET01. The sequence goes on along the minus strand of JBOHXO010000051.1, from coordinate 971 downwards.
CGCAGAGCATGCGGATGAACGTGGTCTTGCCGCTGCCGTTCGGACCGAGGAAGCCGTAGATTTCGCCGGTGCGGACCTGCAGCGCGATGTCGTTGACGACCGTGCGGTCGCCGAAGCGTTTCGTCATTCCGCGCACGTCAATGGCGAGGTCGCCGTTCATTGCGATTCGAAGGCGACGTCCACCGGCTGGCCGGGATGCAGCTTCGCGGCTGTGGCGGGATCGAACACCGACTCCACCATGAACACGAGTTTTCCGCGGCTCTCCTGGCTGTAAATCACGGGCGGCGTGTATTCCGCGCGTGGCGAAATGAAACTCACCCTGCCCGCATACGGTTCCGCGACGCCGTCCACAAAAACACTCACGCCCTGTCCGTAACGGATACTTCCGACGCGTCCTTCCGGCACGAACGCCCGCACCTTCACGTTTTCTGGCGGCAGCAGCGCAACGGTCGGACGACCCGCGGCCACCCATTCGCCCTGCTGATAGAGCGTGTCGAACACGACGCCGTCCACCGGCGCGTATTGCGTCTTCTGCGACAGCTCCCAATCGGCATGCGCGAGCGCGGCTTCCTGCGCCTTCACGGCGGCGACCGCGGCGGCGATCTGATCCTCGCGCGAGCCGAGCCGGGCCGTCTTCAGGTCGGCCACGAGCTTTTCGACACGCTTGCGGTCCTGGTCGCGCGCGGCCCGCGCCCGGTCCAGCTCCTGTTGCGCGGAGGCACCGGTGCGCGTGAGCTTCTCCTGCCGTTCGTCCTCCTTGGTCGTCATGATCAACGACGCCTGCGCCTGCTGAAGCTCCGCCTCGAGCGACGCGATCTCGCTCGGGCGCTGGCCGCGTTTTGCGTCCTCGAGATTCGACTGCGCCTGCGCGAGCTTACGGGCGGCTTCGTCGCGGAGCGCTTTTTCCGCACCGCTTTCGAGCACGAAAAGCAGGTCACCCTTTTTCACCTGCTGGCCGCGCTGCACGGCGA
>JBOHXO010000050.1:0-1620 GCA_050737475.1 Chthoniobacterales bacterium | reverse complement strand
CCCCAGCTGTAGGTCCATGTGACCTTGAGCGCAGTGAGTTTGTCCACGTAGCCTTCCTTGTTCGTCCCGAGGCCGATGCCTTTTTTTGTCGTGGGAGAAACCTTCGGCGCGGGGAATGGTGTGGACGACGGATCCTGGCTCCATGCGGCTCCGGCGGCCATCAACATGGCGGCGGCAGTGCACAAAGCCCGGGAGAAATCGCGAGCGAACAGGATGGAAACTTTCATAGTGGAGGATGAAGTGTCGCGGCGGAAATTACTGGCCGGCCGCCTTCGCGCCGAGCTTGTCCACGGCGACGCCGACGACGAGCACGCCGACCGGCTTGCCGCCATCGAGCACGGGCGTGGAGATCTGCACCGAATAGACCTTGCTCGACGCGTCCATCTCCGGCTGGCCCTGCCATGGTTTCCCGCTCATGGGCACGTCGAATTTCGGACTGCCCGCGTGGAGGTAGCTCGTCGTCTTCGCGGCGAACGCGAGCTTCTCGCCCTTCCCGCCGTTGAGAAACGCTTCGCAAAATACGCCGTCGCTGTCCTTCAACTTTTTCGTGAGCCAGATGCCCACGGGATTTTTTTCGAACGACAGCACGACGGGATCGTCCGGCGCGAGGGCGGCCCACGTGGCGTTGGTCATGCCGGAGATCGGCCCCTTTTTATTCAACTCCTTCACGGCCTTCACCACGAACGGCGTGGCGGCCCATTTCACGATGGCCTTTTTCCGTCCGTCGAGGCTGGCCTGCTGCTCCGCGGTGAGCGGCGCGGCGTGGGAGGCGGCTGCAAAAACAAATCCAAGCGCGATTGTGAGAAATGTCTTCATGGCTGTGTTCATGGGGTTCGAGTCACGAGCGAAGCACTTTCCGAAACGCGCGGACAGGCAAATGTCGCACGCGGCGAGCCGGCAAATTTTTTACGCGTGCCTGACATTTCGATCACACGTCCCGGCCCCGCTGGAGTAAGCTTCGCCGCAATGTCCCCCCGGACAAAATTTCCGCGCTTCTGCGCCGCCGCGTTGTTCGGCTGCGCGTCAATCGCCGGCGCCGCGGAGCCGGAGCTTCCGCCCGAAGCCACCGGACGACTTGGCTCGCATGGCTTCGTGCATCCCGAAACGGTGCTGCAGCTCGCGTTCATTGAGGACGACCGGAGAATTGTTTCGAACTGCGGGGACGATTTTTTGCGCATCTGGGATGTGGAATTCGCGAAGGTGCTGCAACAGGTTCCCGAAAAGAGCACGTTGTCCCAGCGGGCGAATGCGCGAATCCCGGCACGCGTGAAGCGAAGCGGAATCAATGGCCCGACTTCCATCGCGAGCGCGGATGGGCGCTTTGTCGCGAGCGGTGGAAATTCCGACGGCATGCTTCGCGATGCAGTTACTAAAAAAGTGATCGCGAAATTACCGGGCGAGACACGGGCGCTGGAGTTTTCCCCCGATGGCAGGCTGCTCGCCGCGGCGATGGAGGACGCGCCGGTTACCGACAAAAGTTGGTATGACGCATTGAAGGTCATTGATACTTCCACGGGCCTTGAGAAATGGCAGTCGCGCGAGGGCTACCACCAGGTCGCTTTTTCGCCCGACGGCACGCTGCTTGCAGCGAGCGGGTTCGAACGGGTGGCTATTTTCGAC
>JBOHXO010000049.1:0-2261 GCA_050737475.1 Chthoniobacterales bacterium | reverse complement strand
AATCTCATCCGCATCCTCATGCTCACGCTCGGCATCATCACCGTCGGCGCACCGGCCGCCATTGGCACGCTCGAGAAGCCAACCCTGTTTCACGAACTCGCCGGCTACGCCGTTTTCCTCGTCGCCCTCGGCGGAATGCTGCTCATCTGCAGCGCCCTGAGCACCAGCCCCGCCGAATGGCGCAAAAAATGGCGTTTCGTCAAAAGCGAGGTCAAAAACTCCACGACCGTCGCCACGCCGGGCCCGACGCAATCGGATCTATATTGAGCCATGTCCGCCACCTTCACTGCAAAATCGCCCGCGGCCACCGCGAAAAAAGCGGCTGCCATGCTGGCCGTTTTTCTCGTGCTCCTCGCACTCACCGCCGCCGCATGCTTCATGTTTCAACCGGCAGCCAGTGTCACCGAGGCCGGCGTGGTGATGCACTGGCCCGACAGGGCACTCGGCTTCAGCGGAAAGGACGAGCAGCCCGGCGAGGCCGAGAAAAAGCTACTGCCGCCGGACACCGAGTTCGCCAAGAAAAGTTACACGAACACCGACGGCGACTACATCGGCGCCCAGATCGTTCTCAGCGGCGTCGAGCATCGCAGCATCCATCGTCCGGAAATCTGCCTGCGCGGACAGGGTTGGGACATTCGCGGACAGCAAATCGTAAGCGTGCCGCTCAAGTCCGGAAAAAAACTGGACGTCATGGTCCTGGACATCTCACGTCCTGCCAGGACATCGAGCGGCAAAACCGTTGATTTACCCGCTCTCTACGCCTATTTCTTCGTGAGCAAGGACGTCGAAACGCCCCGGCATTTCGATCGCGTCGCCATCACGAACCTCGACCTGCTTTTCCACAACAAGGCGCACCGCTGGGCCTACGTCATCGTGACGGCGCAGGTGCTCAAGGGACTCACCCAGCACGGCAGGGACCGCGAGCAAACGCTGCAATTGATCGAGGATTTCCTCCGCGAGACAGCGCCGGAATTTTTGAAAAGCGAAATACCTGCGACGACAACGAAGTCGTGATCCTCAGCCGTCCAGTCGCGGCGGTCGGCGCGACTTGAACGTCAGTTCCGCGACGCCCGACTTGTCCAGTTCCCCCAGCCCGCTCGCAACCATCAGGTCGTATTGCGCCTTCGCGGCTTCGGCGAGCGGTGCGATCACGCCCTGCTCCCGCGCCAGTTCCAGCGCGATGCCGGAATCCTTCGCCGCGTGCGCCGCGGAAAAAAAGCACGCGTGGTCGCGGTTCTGCATGTCCTCGCCATCGGTCTTGAGCACCTGCGAATTCGCACCCGTCTGCGCAAAAACCTCGCGCAGCATCGCAAGGTCCAGTCCGAGCGCATCGCCGAGCGCGAGCCCTTCCGCAAGGCCCGCCGTGTTGATGTTCATCACCATGTTCACGAGCGCCTTCACCTTCGCAGCCTGCCCGGTTGGACCGATGTAGCGAAGCGACGCGCTCAATTTTTCGAGCACCGGTTTCACATTTTCGAATACGGATTTGTCGCCGCCGGCCATGAGGTAAAGCGTGCCCTCGCGCGCCTGCGTGATGCTGGACGCCATGCAGGCCTCGAGCGTTTTCGCGCCGACGCGCGCTGCCGCAGCCTCGACCTCGATATGCACGGCCGGCGTGACCGTCGCAAAATTCACGAACACCCTGCCGCTCGCATTCGTGAGCAACGAATCCGGGCTTCCGGAAAAAATCTCCCGCATCGCGGCATCGTCCGTCACAACCGTGAGAATCAAATCGCTGCGCTCCGTCACTTCGCAAAGGCGCGCGCACGCCGTCGTGGCGAGTTCCGCGGCGAGCTCCTCGGCATGGGGAGGATGCCTGTCGTAGATCGCGCTCACCTCGCAGCCCTCATCCTTCAGCCTGCGCGCCATGTTCGCGCCCATGCGGCCCACGCCGACCATCCCGATTCGTTCGTTCATGCGTTTGGAAAAAATGGATTCGCCCCGCGTTGCTCGCCGACAGTCGTCAATGGACCGTGACCCGGCGCGAGGATCGTGTCGTCGGGCAGCGTGAAAATTTCCGAAAGATTCGTTCGCAACGCATCGGCATACGACACCATCCCGCCACCCATCGAACCGGCGAACAACGCGTCGCCGCACACCGCCACGGGCCGCGCAAGACCGCGCACGACATAGGTCACCCCGCCCCGTGCATGTCCCCACGTCAGGTGGCTCTCGATACGCAACGCACCGATTGCAAATTCGCGCCCGGCCTCGAAGGTCTGCGCACCCGCGACCTCCTCACGGCTCGGTGTCCATGCTGC
>JBOHXO010000048.1:0-2129 GCA_050737475.1 Chthoniobacterales bacterium | reverse complement strand
CTATTCTCCCACTGCAACACTTCAACTCTTCCACCTTTCAACTCCCCCTGCCCAGCCCATCCTCGACAAGGGCTCTGCGCGGCCCCTATTTTCGGCCTTCCGATGGAAAAGACGTTGCAAAAAGTGGTCCGCGATCTTCTCGCTTCCTACGAGGCGGTCGGCGGGCTGAACAACACAGACAGGCTCAATCTGCCCTCGACGCGGGCGATTGCGTCCATTTGCGAGGATTTGCTGCAACTGCTTTTTCCCGGCTTCCACGACGAGGAGCCGGTGCACGCGGATTTTCTCTCGGAACTTACGCACGTTCGCATCACAAGCATGGCCGAGCGCCTCGAGGACCAGATTTGCCGCAGCATGCGCACGACGGAGCCCGAGTGCCCGCAGGAGCGCGCCCGCGGCGTGGTGGCGAAGTTTCTCGAGTCGCTGCCGGAGATTCGCGAATTGCTGCGCACCGACATCGAGGCCGCCTTCGAGGGCGATCCCGCTGCGTTGAGCAGCGAGGAGATCGTGCTCTCGTATCCATTCGTCTCGACGATGGCGATTCAGCGCTCGGCACACCTTCTCTACAAGGCCGAAGTGCCGTTGCTGCCGCGCATGATGACGGAGTGGGCGCACGCGCGCACGGGCATTGACATCCATCCCGGCGCGCAGATCGCGAGCCATTTCTTCATTGATCACGGCACGGGCGTGGTGATCGGCGAGACCAGCGTGATCGGACAACGCGTGAAGCTTTACCAGGGCGTTGCGCTCATTGGGCGATCGCTCGCGGGCGGGCAGTCGTTGAAGGGCAAGCGCAGGCATCCTACCATCGAGGCCGATGTCACGATCTACGCGGGCACGACCATCATGGGCGCGGACACGGTGATCGGTGCGGGGAGCACGATCGGGGCAAACGTCTTTCTCACTCACAGCGTGCCGTCGCGCTCGCTCGTCTTTTACGAGGAGAAGCAGCTTCGCATCCTCGACAAGCGAAACCGCGATGCCGAGACCGCGCTCGAATGGGTTATCTAGATTACAACGCCACGACTCCGCTCGCTCCCGAGGCGCTCGAGGCGATGCTGCCGTTTTTGCGCGAGGAATTCGGCAACGCGTCGAGCATCCACGCTCCGGGGCGGCGGGCGCGTGCGGCCATTGATGACTCGCGCGACCGGCTCGCGGCGCTGCTCGGCGCGCGGCCGCATGAAATCATCTTCACCGGCGGCGGCACCGAGTCCGTGAATCTCGGCATCATCGGCCTCGCGCTGGCGCGTGGCGACGCCGGCGGACACGTCATCACCGCCGCCACCGAGCACCACGCCGTGCTGCATGCGACGGAATTTTTGCAGAAGCGGCATGGATTCGAGGTGACGATTTTGCCAGTTGATACACTCGGCCGCGTGGATCCCAACGAACTTGCCGCAGCCATCCGCACCGACACCGCTCTCGTCTCCATCATGTCCGCGAACAACGAAACCGGCACGCTTCAGCCTCTCGCGGAAATCGCCGCTGCTTGTCAGGAACGCAATGTGCTCTTTCACAGCGACATGGTGCAGTCCTTCGGCAAACTCCCTGTGAGGCCTCACGAAATGGGCATCACAGCCCTTTCGATTGCAGGCCACAAATTCTACGGTCCCAAAGGTGCTGGCGCCCTCTTTTTAAAGGCGGGAATCTCGCTGCAAACCCTGCATCATGGCGGTTCCCATGAGAATCAGCGCCGCCCCGGCACGGAAAACGTGTCCGCCATCGCAGGCATGGCCGCGGCCGCAGAGGTGGTTCACGAGGGCATGGCGGTCGAGCAGGAGCGGCAGGGGACGTTGCGCGACTGGCTTTGGGAGGGCATCCGGACGGAATTTTCCACCGCCATCCGCAACGGTCACACCGAGGAGACTTTGGATAACACGTTGAATATCAGCTTCCCTGGCGCTGACGGGGAGACTTTGCTCATCGGCCTCGACATGGAGGGCGTGTGCGCCTCGAGCGGGTCCGCCTGCATGGTCGGGTCGGTCCAGCCGTCCCATGTTTTGCTGGCAATGGGGCTGCCGCTTGAAGCTGCGAGCGCAACGATTAGATTTTCGCTGGGCAAACCGACGACGGGAGCCGAAATTGAAGGCGCGCTCGACGCACTCTCACGAGTCCTCGAGCGCCAGAAC
>JBOHXO010000047.1:0-3535 GCA_050737475.1 Chthoniobacterales bacterium | reverse complement strand
GCCCAATACACGCCGCCCGCGAGCAACCGTGTGGACTTCAATTTCAACCAGGACTGGAAGTTCATCAAACAGGACGTCCCCGCGGCGTCGGCGACGGTTTATGCAGGCGAAAGTTCGTGGACTTCCGTGAGCCTTCCGCACACGTGGAACGACGACCACTACCGCGAATGGTGCAGCACGGTGAACGACCCGGACAACGATCCGATGCGTCCGTCAGGTGGATATTTCAACAAGGCATGGTATCGCAAGCACTTCACGGTCCCGAGCACGTATTCCGGGCGCAAGGTCATCCTCGAGTTCCAGGGCATCGGCCGCATGGGCAAGTTCTGGGTGAACGGCACCCTCCTCGGCACGCATGAGAACGGCATTGGTCCCGCCGGCATTGACATCACGCCCTACATCACCTTCGGCGCGGACAACGTCATCGCCGTGCGCGTGGACAACAACCAGAACTCGACCGCCGAGGAATATCCCGGCGGCGTGAAGTGGCCCTACGGCGTGCCGTTCAACGTGAACTACGGCGGCATCAACCGCGACGTCACGATGCACATCGTCGACAAGACCTACCAGACCCTCCCGCTCTACCGGAACCTCGGCACCGTCGGCACCTACGTCTACGCCGCGCCTGCCACGATCGACACGCTTGCGAAGACTGCGACGATCACCGTCGATTCCGAAATCAAGAACGAGTCCGGCGCCTCGAAGTCCGTCACGATCGAGGCTGTCGTCGTCGACATGGCCGGCAACGTCGCCTACACGCTGCCCGCGACCACGGCACAGAACGTCGCAAACAACGCGAGCCTGCATCTCGTCACGAACCTCAACGCGAGCGGCATCAAATTCTGGAGCCCCGAGTATCCCTACCTCTACGACGTCTATTCCATCCTCAAGGTCAGCGGCACGGTCGTTGACGTGCAGAAGATCACCACCGGCTTCCGCAAGATCGGCTTCGGTCGCACCTTCGGCCTGCAGATCAACGGCCACCCGCTCTACCTCAATGGCTACGCCCCGCGCTCCACGATGGAATGGCCCGCCGTCGGCATGCCGCCCGACTGGATGGTTGATTACGACTTCAAGATGATCCGCGACAGCAACGGCAACTTCCTCCGCCCGATGCACGGCGCGCCCCGCATGGTGCAGGTGCAGGCTTGCGACAAGTGGGGCGTCATCATGGCCTCGCCCTGCGTCTCCACGGAGAACGACCCCGAAATCGTCACCACCAACGACCAGACCCAGTGGCAGATGAAGAAGGACATCATGCGCGACGTGATGATCTACTTCCGCAACAACCCCAGCGTCGTTTTCTGGGAAGGCTGCAACGGCGCGCTCTCCGCCGTCCACGAGCAGGAAATGGTGGACCTCCGCGTGCAGTGGGATCCCTACGGCGGCCGTCGCTCCGGCTCCCGCTCGAGTTCCGCATCCACCGACTTGATTCGTGAATACTCGTCCACCATGGACGGCAGCGGCGCCAACAAATACACCCCGATGTGGGACGCCGAATACGCCCGCGCCGAGGGGCCGCGCCGCGTCTGGGACATTGACTCGCCGATGCTGAATCCGCGCTGGAACGGCACGAACGCCAACACGATCACGAATCCCACTGCCGGCACCGTAGGCAACACATCCGCCAAATACCTCAAGGGCGGCTATTTCTACGTCGCGAGCAATTACCATCAGGGCCTGGGCATCAACACGTCCGCCGCGGACGCGATCTGCGACTACCTCAATCCGACGAACCCCGGCTACTTCCGCCTGAACAGCTCGGAAGACATGATGCTCGAGAACGTCTGCAAATGGTATGGCCGTTATCTCAAGAGCGTCTTCGTCCAGCCGGCTGGCGTGAGCGAAATCAACGGCGTCATGGTCGGCGGTGCCAAGATCATCTGGGCCGACTCCGACACCGACGGCCGCATGAAGGACATGGAAGTCGCGCGCACCAGCGGCGCCGTTGACGGCGTCCGCATTCCGAAGGAAACCTTCTACGGCCTGCAGGTCGTCCAGGCCGATCCCGCCACGCCGAAGGTTTACATCGCCGGCCACTGGAACTATCCCCCCGGCACGGTTCGCTCGAAGATGTATGCCGTGACCAACCTTCCGCACGTCAAACTGCAGGTCTTCAACAACACGGCCGGCACCGGCACGCCCGTCGCCGAATACACGAACCCCACGCTGAACATCCTGCCCGCGGGCACGTTCGGCGACATGGTCAACAAATTCGCCTTCCAGTTCAGCAACGTGACCTGGGTCTCCGGCTCCGTGAAGGCAATCGCCTACACGAACTCTCCCACGGAACCCGAGGCGGTCTCGACGCTCATCGCCACCGCCGGCACGCCGACGAAGCTGCGCGTCACCCCGGTCACCGGTCCCTCGGGATGGAAGGCCGATGGCTCGGACATCGCGATGTTCGACGTCGAGGTGCTCGACGCAAACAACAACCGCTGCCCGACCTGGGAAGACAAGGTCACCTTCACATGGAGCGGCCCCGGCACCTTCCTCGGCGGCTACAACGCCGGCAAACGTTACAGCAACCACCTGCCCGACGACCCGAGCACGACGTATGACCTGAACCTCGAGTGCGGCGTCAACCGCGTCTTCGCCCGCGCCAGCCGCACGGCGGGCACGTTCACTGTCAACGTGAGCAGCACCGGCCTCACGAGCGCATCCGGCAACGCCACCTCGGCGGCATTCACCTCGACGAACGGTCTCGCCACCACGTTCCCACAGAACTACGACAACGTCGCCTTCGTGAACACGCTCACCGAGCCCACGCCCCTCGCGGAGGCCGTCCCGCCGCCGCCGCCGTCGAACGCGCCGAATCCCGCCTCGCCCGACAACTTCATCGAGATGCAATACACCGGCCAGCACGCGCAGCAGGCGGATTTCGTCCACAACATCCAGGGCAACGAACTCGCCTACAAGGATTCTTCGACGATCCACCTGCCGACCACGCTTCCGCGCTACCTTCTCGGCGCCGACTACATCCGGCCGTTCAAGAGCGACGGCGGTGAGACCACGTCCACCGACCAGTATCAGTTCGACCTCAATCGCTTCAGCTACGTCTACCAGGTCGTAGATGCCGCCAACGGCATGGCGAACCACAACGACAACGGCAAATACCAGTGGGTCAAGCTGCCCGAGACGATCACCGTCAACGGCCGCAGCATGAAGATCTACAAGAGCCGCCTCATGCAGCCCTACGAGAACGTCTATCTCGCCTGCAACGGCCACGAGAACGCTCTCTCCGGCTTCGACTCGGGTCTCGGTTACGATCCCAACAGCAACATGTATCTCCTCTTCGTCGTGAACGCCGAGCAGGAGCTCCAGTTGCCAACGAACACCGTCTCCGCGACCGACTCCCAGGGCACGAACACGCCCGACAAGGGGATCGACGCCAACTTCGCCACCCGCTGGAACGCCGCGAGCGGCGCAAGCCCCGCCAACCCGAAGATCTACAACATCGACCTCGGCCGCAACGTCCTCGTCGGCAGCTACCGCATCTACTGGCAGAACGCCGCGACGCGCTCCTACCAATACA
>JBOHXO010000046.1:0-1590 GCA_050737475.1 Chthoniobacterales bacterium | reverse complement strand
GACGAGGAGCGCGGTGAAGAGGAGGCCGTCATTCTCGTATTGCGCCTCGAGGGCGGCGAGGAGCGCGTCGCGTTTTTCGGGAAAATGAACGAAAGTGAGTTCCTCGATTTGCGCGACGACGAAGCGGTGGCCGAGTTCGGTGTAGGGCTTGGAATCGGCCTGGATGGCTTGCTCGGCCGTGAGCGTGAGGAGCGGGCTGCCGACACTGAAGAGTTCGCGGGCAAAGGCATCCGCGTCGATTTTGGCGGTGCGGGCGAGTTGGTCGCGGACGCGGCGGTCGGTCGCGGTGGTGGTGGGGGAATTGAGATTGAGCGTGTCGCTAACGAGCCCGGCGAGGAGGACACCGGCGATGGACGGCGGGATGGCGAGATTGTGCTGCTCGAAGCACAGGGTGACAATCGTGGACGTGCTGCCGACGGGGTTATTCCAAAAGAGCACGGGGGTGGCGCTGGTGAAGCCACCGAGCCGGTGGTGATCGAGGATTTCGATGATCGGCACCTGGTCCGCGCCGCGCGCGGCCTGATCGAGCTCGTTGTGGTCCACGAGGATGAGCTGGCGTGGGACGGTCTTGATGAAATCGGATTTCGAGAGAATGCCGCAGAGCGCGCCGTGGTCGTCGAGCACGGGGAAAAGGAAGGCGCTGCTATCGGCCGCCCGGCGGCGGGCCTCGGTGAGCCGGGCGTCGTGCTGGAAGGCCAGGAAATCGGTCTCGAGCATCCGCCGCGAACGCACCGCGCCGCGCGACATGAGCACGCTGGTGGCGGTATCGGTGGGCGAGGAGAGGATGGTCACGCCGGCGGCGCGCGCCGCGATTTCGACCTCCGGCTCAACAGGCGTGGCGCTGGTGACGATGACCGCGGCGACGCGATTTTCGATGGCGATCTGCTGGATGTGCGGACGGTCGCCGACAAAGACGACCACGCGCCGGCCCTCGGAGCGATATTTGGCGAGGCGGGGCCCGAACGAATCCTGGCGCATCGCGCCGACCACGAGGAAATGTTCCGCTTCCTCGGCTTTCAGCTCACCACAAATCAGGCCGCCGCCGATCGTGCGGGCGATGTCGGCGAGCGAGGCGAAAACGGTACGGGCGGCACCGGCCTCCTCGCGGGGCGGGAAAAGGTGGTGGGTGATCTTGAAGGCATTCAGCAGGCCGAGGCAGCGGCGCTGGTCGTCCACCACGGGGAGACCGCGTAAGCGGCGGCGGTCGATGAGCTGGATGGCGTCGTAGAGCGGGGTATCGGCATGGACACTGACGACGTTCCGCTGCATGACGTCGTAGACCCGGGGGCTGAGATCGTTGAACAGAACGGGTGCCTCGAGGCCGAATTTCTCGAGGACGAAATCGATCCGCTCATTGGTCGCGCCCGCGCGGCCCGCGATGACATCCGTCCAGCCGGCGAGGCGCTTGAGTTCCGCGTAGCCGAGGGCGGCGCAGATGGAATCCATGTCGGGATTCTTGTGGCCGATGACGATGGTTTGCACGCGGGGAGGAAAGCGATTGGCGTGCCGCGCGGGAAGAAGGAAACGAGGCCGATGCTTTTGAACAATCGGCCGCCACAAGCATCGGCAAGCAAGGGAAAGGCTTGCGGC
>JBOHXO010000045.1:0-10104 GCA_050737475.1 Chthoniobacterales bacterium | reverse complement strand
CAGCATGGTCGCCAAATATCCGGCCACCGCGAATTTCGCCGTCGTGGCCGGACTCATCATCACGGGTCTCGTCGGCGCAATTTTTGCACTCCCGATTTTCGGTGTGTGGGTGGTCATCCCGCTCAGCCTCGCAATGAGCGGCCTCGGCTTCTTCGTCTCGCACTACCTCAACATCTGGGCCCGCCCGAAAATGCGCGCCACCGTGCTGAGTTTCCGCGGCGTGGCACTCAACCTCGCCTACGGCTCCGCGGGCCTGCTCTTCGCAGGGCTCACAAAGCGCCTCCATGCGGCCAGCCCGGGCGCCGGTGAAAATACAATCTTCTCCGAGTCACTCCACTATCTGGCACCGGCATTCCTCGTGATGGCAGTCGTCGTCGGACTCTACGCCCTGGCATCGCGAAAAAAATGCCGCGCTTGTGCAGCGTCGTCCGACGTAACGGGCTCAATCTGAGCCCAGCTTCACCAATGCATCGGCCGCAAGTTTTCTCGCGCCCGGTTGCTTGAACCGCGGATCAACGGCCGCTGAAAAATCCTTCCGGGCATCTTTCGCGTTACCCAGCGCGAGATTCGCTCGGCCGCGATTGTAGAGAATGTAGGCGTCGTCAGGCGCGAGTGAAGCCGCGGCGTTGTAGGCATCGAGCGCTTCCTTTGGACGTTCGAGCAACATCAAACAATCGCCGCGGCGATTCTGCGCCTTCGCCAGAAATTCGCTGGCACGCGCGTGATTCTTCGGGAGACGTTGCGGCACGCTCCTGACGAGAAGTTCGCAGATCGCGAGGTCGCTGACGACCCGGGAGGAGGGCACGGTCGCGACCTTGAGATCCTCCTTCACGCGCTCGAGAAGAGTTTCAATGGGCGCTGCGGCGTAGTTGCCCTGGCCTTTGAGAGCGCTGATCGCCTCCAGTGCATCCAGACATTCCTTCGCCTGCCCGGTCGCGGCGAACTTCGTGGCATCCGCCATCAACTCGCCTTCGGTTTTTGCGGCAGGCGCGGGCGGCGCTGTTGCCACGGGTTCAGCAGCGACGGCCCGCATTTCTCCCGCGAGATAAACGTCGTCGCCCACAAGCCGCGAATATTCCGCGGGCATCTGCGCGCCATCGGAGCGCTTCAATACTCCGGCTCGCGTGCGCTTGAAAACCTGCTCGATCGTCAGCCCGGGCGTCGCAAGATTCTTCAGCAATTCCTCCGTGTAGAGGCCGTTCGCGCCATCGCCGTCGTAGGCGGTGCGGCCGGCGTCTGTCGCAAAGGCGATCAGCGATCCCGCGGGCGGCGCCATTTCCGAAAGTCCGCCGCGCGAGTCAATGCCACGCGAGCGCCCGCCGCCGGGAAGTCGCGTTGTGCGGCATGCGTCCAGAATGACGATGTTGCATTTCGCGTCCGCGGAAACCATGTCCGCCACGGCCTGCTCCGCATTGAATAAATGCGTCTCGGCGAGCATTCGCAGCGTCGCGTCGTCCGCATCCCCCGGGGCAAAACCGGACTTGATCGGGATCAGATAGTTGGAGCCATCAATCGAAATACCGTGCCCCGCGTAGTAAAAGATTCCCACCTCCGCGCCCTTGAGCGTGCCGCGAAACTCCGCGACCGCCTTGAGGAATTGGTCCCGCGTGAGATTGTGTCGTTCAATCACGGTGAACCCCAGCCCGCGCAAAGTGCGCGCCATGGCTTTCGCATCGTTGGCGGTATTGCGCAGCGGACCGATCAGCGATTCGTAGCGTTCGTTCCCGATCACGAGCGCGGTGCGCGGACTCGATACCGGCGCACCCCACACAACGATCGCCGGGAGGAGGCAAAGCAAAATGGCGAGCGCTCGCGGGAAATTCATGCGTCGCTTGTTGAATAGCAGATTTTGCGGCGGCGCAAAGTGCGACTGAATCAGCTTTCCATCCGCGCTCTCCAGCGCAATTTCTTACGCCATGCGCTCCGTCCATTTTGTCATCGCCTGCATTCCGGCGCTGGGACTTCTCACCGGATGCACGACAACGAAGCCCGCCGCCGGGTCTGCGTGGATCCCCGGCGATCCTGCCGCTCCGTCGCAGGTGACACCCGGCGAAGCCATCGCCATTGCCCGGACTTACACGAAACACATGTGGCAGCCGTTCGGACGCAATATCATGCACGGCGTTGATGCCACGGGCATTCGCGTGGACACGCCCGACGCCAGTTTCCATCCGCCCGATGGACGCAACGGCTGGTGGCTTCCCGGCGAAGTCAACGAAGGCATTCCTTACAAATGGGGCGGCTTCGATGACCCCGCGAGCTTCGACCAAAAGATAGCGGAGGGGCAGGCCGGCGGTGATGTTTCGTCCCCCGCCAAACGCATGGCCGACAACGCCGCCGTGAGCACGCAAGCCGCGGGCGTGGACTGCTCCGGCTTCGTCTCCCGCTGCCTCAAGCTGCCCTTCTCCCGCGATTCCTCGCAACTTCCGTTCCTTTGCGAACCGCTCCCCGGCGTGCACGCGTTGCGCGCGGGCGATCTGCTGAACATTCCGCGTCGTCATGTGGTTCTCTTCGCCGGCTGGAACGCCGATCGCACGTGGATTTACTATTACGAAACCGGAGGCGTTCCGGAATGGAAGGCCGGCCTGAAGCAATCGCCTCTCGATACCATGGTCGCGCTCGGCTATCAGCCACTTCGATATCGCGGCATGGCCCGTGAAGCGGGCCCCACCGGCAAGGAAGTGCTGACTCGCGCCATGCGTGCAACCGCCGTCACCGTGACGAATCCAATCGTGGGAGATCCGTAGCGTCGCGTCAGCCGCCATTCCGCTTGCGGACACGTCGTTTCCTGTCACACGTTGCGGCAATGAAAATCATCCGTTTCCTCCTCGCCATCATCCTCCTTTTCATCGCCGCGTCTCCCGGCCTCGTGCAAGCCAGTGCAGCCGGCGCGGAGGCAAACGACGCCGATGCCGCACTCAACAAGGTTTACGGCAAGCTGCAGGCCTCGATCACTGATGCCACGCAAAAGAAGCTGCTCGTCGCCGCGGAGGCCGCATGGATCAAGGACCGGGACGCGAATGTCGCGCTCTTTGCCGGGCGCTATCCCTTCAGCAAGGGCGGTTTGTTTTACAAAACGTATCTCACCGTGGAGCGGACGAAGTTTCTCCAGGCCCTCCTCGACAACGCGGGCGGCGATGAAGCCGAAGGCCCGACCGAATACCAGCAATAGCCCGCGTCAACGCAGCATGCCGGCGATGCCCGGAAAAAAGAGCGACCGCGCGAATCAACCAGCCGTGGCACGCAGCGGATTTGCCGACGGCCTGACAATCCGCTTTTCCATCTCGACGTGCGGAATGGAAATCTCGATGAACTCCCCGCCAATTCTCACATAGCCGAGTTTTTCGTAAAAACCCGCGACCGTCGTGCGGGCGTGCAGCGTGAGTTGGTGGAAGCCGCGGGCGTGCAAATCATTCTCGAGCCCGTGCATCAACTTCCGGCCGAGGCCAAGATTTTGGTGGTGAGGCGAGACCGCGACCTGACGAATGCGCGCGACACCCGGCGACGTCGGACTGGCCACCGCGCATGCAAGCAGGACTCCGTCGTGACGAAACAATCCGAAGTGCAATTCCGCTTTCTCCGTTTCGAGATCCTCGCGCTCCAGCGCCATCCCAAGCGGCACGCGCAACACTTCGTCTCGCAGCGCGCATTCCCGCGCGTATTCGTCCGAATCAAAAACGATCTCGCGAAAAATCATGCTTGTCCCGTGGCTCTCTCGCAGGCGGAATTCACCGCGTTCGCAAGCGCATCCAGCAAGGCTCGCAATGCCACCGATGCCTTCCCACGCTGCCATACGATGAGGAAATCCCACGTCGCCTTTTCGTCCGACAGCTCGACGCAGACCACACCGGATGCTGGATTCTTCTGCATGTAGCCGGGCAGCAGGGCAACCGAGCCGTCGCTGTTGATCATCGAAAAAGCCGCGGAGAGGGAATCACCGCCGGGCACGAAATGCGGGCGAAATCCCGCGCGCCTGCAAAGCTGCACCACCCAGCGGTCATACCCCGGCACGTCCACCTCCGGCGCGCCGAGGAAGGATTCGTTTCGCAAATCCGCGAGTTTGATTTTTTTGCGTTTCGCCAGCGGATGGTCCGCCGGCATCGCGGCGACCACGGGCAGCGTGGCAAGCTTTCGCGTGTAGAATTCCGACGCCACAAACCGGCCCTCCTGCCCGGTGATGGCGAGATCCAGCTCGCCCTTTCGCAGACCAGCGATTTGCTCGCCCGGTGAGAGATCGAGCAGCTTCACCTTCACCTCGGGATGCGAATGCCGCAGCGAAGCCAGCGCGGGATCGAGGAACAATTGCGCCGCCGAGCCGAGGTAGCCCACACGAATGAGATCGCGCTGCCCCCGGGCCAGTCGCCGGGCTTCCGCGATCGCCGCATCGTAGTTTGCGAGCACCGCGGGAATCGCAGCAGCCAGCGCATGACCGACATCCGTGGGCCGCACGCCCGAGGTCGTGCGCTCAAGCAGCGGACCGCCGATCTCGTGCTCCAATACCTGCATTTGCCGGGAGAGCGCGGATTGCGACATGCGCAGCCGGGCGGCGGCGCGGTTGAGGCTCCCCTCCTCCAGCGCGACCAGGAAAACACGAAGCTGCGAAAGCATCCGACGATGCTATGCCCAAAACGCATAACCACAATCCCAAACCAGCATTAGGCACCCCGCAACCGGGAAGATATGTTCGGGACAGTCAACCAACACCAAACATGAAACCCATTGATTATCTCTTCAAAACGGACAACTCGATCTCCACGCTTCTGCTCCGACTCACGCTCGGCGCTGTCTTCTTCCCGCATGGCGCGCAAAAAGTGCTCGGCTGGTTCGGCGGCTACGGCTTCACCGGAACCATGGGCTTTTTCACGACTCAAATGCACGTGCCTGCCTTCTTCGCGTTCCTCGCGATCATGGCGGAATTCGCCGGCTCGATCGCGCTCATCCTCGGCCTGTTCACCCGCGTCGCCGCATTCGGCATCGCCTCGAACATGCTTGTCGCCATCGCGATGGTGCATGCCTCGAACGGCTTCTTCATGAACTGGTATGGCAACCAAAAGGGCGAAGGCTACGAATACCACCTGCTCGTGATCGCCATCGCGATCGTCCTGATGATCCGCGGCGGCGGAAAATTCTCCGCGGACGGCGCCATCTCCAGACTCCAGTCGTAAAAACTCAATGCACCTTCAACGAACCGCAGCCATGAACATCACCGGACTTCACCACGTTACCGCGATTGCCAGCGACCCGCAGCGCAATCTCGACTTCCACTCCGGGGTGCTCGGGCTGCGGCTCGTGAAGCGCACGATCAACTTCGACGATCCCGGCAGCTACCACTTCTACTTCGGCGACAATAGCGGCACGCCGGGCTCGATCCTCACCTTTTTCCCGTGGCCGAACGCCCACCGCGGCAAACGCGGCACCGGCGAAGTCACCGCCACGGCCTATGCGATCCCCGCGGAGTCCGTCGGTTACTGGCTCGAACGCCTCAAGCAACATCGCGTGAACGTGGAACGCACGTCGGCGCGCTTCGGTGAGGAAGTGCTGCGGTTCACCGACGATGACGGAATGGTCATCGAATTGATCGCCACGTCACAACCCGGCGCCGTGCGAACATGGGACGACGGCCCCGTGCCCGCGGAGCATGCGCTGCGTGGATTCCACAGCGTGTCGCTTTCGCTCGACGATCCCGCCGATACCGCGCGGCTGCTCACCGAGACCTTCGGCTACAAGCCCGCCGGCGAAGCGGAAAATCGCTTTCGCTTCACTTCGACCGCCGACATCGGCCAGGTCATTGACCTCGTACAGGCTCCCAAGCCAGTCCCGGGCGGCCTCGGCGCGGGCTCGGTGCACCACGTCGCATTCCGCGCGACCGACGACACCGCACAACTCGACTGGCGGAAGGAACTCAAACTCCAGCGCTACGGCGTGAGTCCGGTGATGGACCGCACCTATTTCCACTCGATCTATTTTCGCGAGCCCGGCGGCGTGTTGTTCGAGATCGCCACGGACGGCCCCGGCTTTGCGACGGACGAATCCGTCGAGGAACTCGGCACGCAACTGCAACTGCCGTCGTGGATGGAAAGTTCGCGATCGCGCATTGAGGAAATCCTTCCGAAAATCAACCTGCCCACCGCCGAAACCGTATGAGCACGACCACCGACTTCATTCACACTTGGGTTCCGGGAACCTCCGCGCGCACGCTGCTCATGCTGCACGGCACGGGCGGCACCGAGAACGATCTCGTGCCGCTTGGCCGCACGCTTGATCCCGAGGCGAACCTGCTCAGCCCGCGCGGCAAGGTGCTCGAGAACGGCATGCCGCGATTTTTCCGCCGCCTCGCGGAAGGCGTCTTCGACGAGGAGGATCTCATTCGCCGCACGCACGAACTCGCCACGTTCCTGGCGCACGCCGCGAAAAAATACGAATTCGACGCGGGCAAACTCGTCGCCGTCGGCTACTCGAACGGCGCAAACATCGCCGGCTCGCTGTTGCTGCTGGAACCCGGCGCACTCGCCGGCGCCGCGTTGATTCGTCCGATGGTGCCGCTCGTGCCGGAGGAGCAACCCGACCTCACGGGTGTTCCCGTGCTCATCGCCGCGGGTGCCCACGATCCGATTGTGCCAGCCGCGGAAGCAAAGGAACTTGCCGCGTTGCTCGGGAAGGCCGGAGCTGCCGTGAGCGTTTCCGTCGAGGATGCCGGCCATAACCTCACCGGCCAGACCGTGGAAACCACGCGCAAATGGCTGGCGGACCTGGCGCGCTGATGGGTGCTTGAAGTGCGGCGGTGAAGGCATTCGCGATTTCTTCATCGCTTCTCCGCGCAGATTCGCTAAACGGTCCGGCAGGTTATGACCGCCCCGCCGGACTGGGAACCCAAGTTTCTCTGCTACAGCATTCGCGGGCCGATCATTCTCTCCGACGGTCGCGTGACGACGTGCACGATGGATCACGAGGGGCAGAACGAAATCGGAAACATTCACAACGACGATTTCGACACCATTGTCTCGAAATACGCGCGCACCCGCCTCACGGCGATGGCGGACCCGGTGTCGAAGCCGATGTGCTTCAAGTGCTACGCGAAGCTGCCGCGCTGGAAGCAAATGAAAGTGCCGCGCGCCGACTGGATCAACAAGGGTTGCTCGTCGCAGCAGAAGCAGGACTTTCTCGATCTGTTCAACCCGGAGGCGATCAGCATCAACCTCGAACTATCGAGCAACTGCAACCTGCGCTGCATCGGATGCTCGGTCGCGAAGCCGGAATTCAAATACTCGCGCCTCTCGCAGCACATTGACCTCGAGTCGCTGAAAAAATGGATCGGCGGCAGCGGGCATCGCATTTCGCACGTGCGCCTCTACCACATGGGCGAGACCTGGCTGCACCCGCAATGGGACGAAATTTGCAAATTTCTCAAGGCGCAAAATCCCGCAATGTCGCTCTTCACATCCACCAACGGCATGCCGATGCAGATCGGCAATACGATCGAGCGCGCGGTGGACTGCGGCATTGACCACATCATGTTTTCGATCCACGGCGCGACCGCGGAAACGACGCAGAAATACATGGGCAAGGGATTCAAAATTGATGTCGCCCTCGAAATGGCGCGCCGCCTCGCCGCCCTGCGCGACAGCCGCCGCGCGAAGCTGCACCTCTCGTGGAAGTATGTGATTTTTTCGTGGAACGATTCCGAGGAGGAAATCCGCGAGGCGAAGCGTTTGTGCGACGAAACCGGATTCGACGAACTTCATTTCTCGATCACCAGCAGCCCGTCGCCGTCCCACCGTCTCGCGAAGGGCACCGCCGCGTGGCGGGAGCTGCAGGACGAGTGCGGATCGCTTTGGAAACGCGGCGAGGATTACCTCAAAAAAGCGCCAATGAGCGCGCTGTATCCGGGCCGCAGGCAGCGAAATGTCACCGAGCGAAACGGAGCACCCGCGATTGTGCGTCCGGTGCCGGAATCCAAATTGCCCGAAGCCTCCCAGGCGCCCGCAACCCGCAGCACCGCTCCCAAAAAAGAATGGAGCGGAAGTTTGCGCGCGGCAGCCAGTCTGCTTTTGCGACCGATGACGGTAACCAAGCAGGACATCAAACGCGGAATGACGAGCGTTCTCGATGGGCGCCCCGCCGAGGGGATCAAACGCCTCACGCGCTGCCTGTCACGAACCGGCAACACATCGCCCGAAGTCTGGATGCGGTTCGGCGAGGCGCATCTCGCGCTGCATCATTTCGAGGAAGCCAGCCGGTGTTTCGACATTGCGATTGGCGCGGAAGGAGGAAGCGAATTTCAATTCCTCGGCAAGGCGCGAGCCCTGCGCGGCATGGGCCAGTGGCTGGAAAGCAGCGAGGCTTACGAGTCTGCGCTGCAGCATCGCTACCGGCGCGAGGAGCGGCTTTACGGTGAGGACATTTATCTCGAGCTCGCAACCGTGCTCGAAAAACTCGGCAACGCGGAAGGCGTCCGCACGGCCTACCGGCTCTGGCGCGAAAATTCCTACGTGAAGCACACCGCGAATCCGCGCTCGATTTATTGCCCCATTCCGAAGAACGCATGCACGTGGTTGAAAACTGCTTTCGTGCAAAACAGCACGATGGCCGCGGAGTTCGCCGGCTCGTCCGTGGATGCGCATCAGTTCCTGCGAAATCCGAAAAACCATTTTCGACTGATGAACCTCAACTTCCTCACGCACTCGAAATATTTCAGTTTTGTGGTGCTGCGAAATCCCTTCGACCGCCTCGCCAGCGCATATTCGAATCTTTTCATTCGTCCGCTCAAATGGCATGCGCTGCCAGACCACAGCGTGCGGACGGCCGTGCTCGAAATCCAGCGACGCAAAGGCGAAACGCCGGACGCCGCACGCTCCGTGACATTCGAGGAATTCATCCGTCATCTCGCACGCACGGACGACTACGATCTCGATTATCATTTCCGGCCGCAACGCGCATTCTTCGAGCAACTGCAGGATTTTGAATTTGTCGGGCGCGTCGAGGACATGGACGCGGTGCGGCGGGTTTTGACGGACAAGTTGAAATGGTCGTTCGAGGGTGTCGCCGGTCACAACCGCACTGTTTATGCAGATGCGAGGGATGACGTTCGGCATCACAAAACGCGGCCGCACGATTTGCAGAAGTCGGGTGTGTTTCCGTCCACGCGCTCGCTCTTCACCGACGAACTTCATGACATCGTCATGGAGCGATACGCCGGAGACTTTGCGATTTACGAACAAGCCTTCGGGCAAAAGGCCACTCTACGCTGAACCGTGGCGGACAGCCCGATGCATCCTGCCGCTGACGAAGACGACGATGCACCGCTCTATCCGACGGGCGGAGCGCTTGCTTATCGGATCAATCAAAGCGCAACGGATCCATCGCTGGAAATTTCCGCGGCTGCGCCGTTGAGCGACGGCGGGCGCAATGTTCGCCGGCAGCCGCGAACCGCGGATCGCGCTTACGATGAAACACTCCGCGCATCGCCGGGAGGAAGTTTTCGACGAACTCTCTCGCGTGCATTCGAGCGGCACGCGGCGGGAAAATCGGTGCGCGTAATCCTTGCGCCGGGCATTTATCGCGACAGTTTCGCGGTGGGGCCGGCGCAGTCCGGGGCGCATCTGCTCATCGAGGCTGCGGAGCCGGGAAAAGTCATTCTCAGCGGCTCGGATGAGTGGCGCGGCTGGGAGGTTCGCAATGGCGTCTGGCAATCGCGATGGCCGCACAAGTGGGGGCTTGGAAACGCGCCGGACACCTACGGCGATCCGAACCTCGCGACCGCCGATTTGATGCGGCGTCGCGAAATGATCTTCGTCAACGGACGACTGCATCGCCAGGTGCTCGATCGAAGGGACATCGAGCCGGGATGCTTTGCTATTGATGAGGCGAACGAGTTGATTTTTCTGCGTCCCGCGGAGGACTTGGAACCACGCCGCGCGCTCGTCGAGGCGGGAGTCCGGTCCGGGCTGATGGACATCACGGGCCGCAGCAATCTCACGTTCCGCGGGTTGCGGTTCGAACACGATGCATCGTTCTATTTCACCCCGCAACGTGGCGCGCTCCAGCTTTCCAATTGCCGCGGCGTCCTCGTCGAGGATTGCAGTTTTCAATGGAACAATACGAAGG
>JBOHXO010000044.1:0-14647 GCA_050737475.1 Chthoniobacterales bacterium | reverse complement strand
ATACGGCACGCAATTCCTCGCGAGCGAAGCCGTCGTGAACGGCGCCGGCGAAGGCTTCGACTTCCGCGAGGTCGCCGTCGTCACGCCCCGCGGCGCCGCGGCGCCCATCAAAATCTTCACCCTCGCCGAACCGCATGTGGCTTGAATGGATGACCCATAGCCTCGACTGGGTCGAGCAGGCCGGCTGGATCGGATGGCTCGGCTTCATCGTCATTTACACGTTCACGTGCGTGTTCTTCCTGCCCGGCTCGGTGCTCACCGTTGGCGCGGGAGCGATTTACGGATTCTGGGGTGGCACGCTGCTCGTCTCGATCAGCAACCTCGTGGGTGCGGTCGTGAATTTCCTCACGAGTCGCTACCTACTCCGCGGATGGCTGAATCGAAAGTTTGCGGACAACCGGAAATTTCACGCACTGGACCAGGCCATTGCGACCGACGGCGGGAGAATCGTTTTGCTAAGCCGCATCTCGCCCGTCGTGCCTCACAGCGTGGTGAGCTACGCCTGCGGGCTCACGAAATTGTCGCTCTCGAAATTCTCACTCGCATCGTGGATCGGCTTCATTCCGATCAGCGCTGCGTATTCGTATGCCGGCGCGTTCCTCGGAAAATTCGCGCGCCTCAAGGCCGGCGTGCCGCATGGCGAGGGCTCCTGGCAGACATGGACATTCTATGGCCTCGGACTCGTCGTCACCGTGGTAGTGACGGTCTGGTCCACGCGCATCGCCTCACGTGCGTTGAGATCGCACGTTCAAGCCTGACCCGCCTCGCACGTCTTGCGAATTGCCTCCAACTCCTCCCATCGCGCAAACGCCTGCTGCGTGCGCGCCTCGATGTCGGCGAGTTCGGCTTTTAATTTCGGCACGATCGCCGGATCGTCCTGGTAGGTCGCCGGATCGGCGAGCTTCGCAGCGGTGGCTGCGTGCGCGGCCTCCAGTTTTTCGAGGAGCGGCGGCATTTCATCGAGTTCGCGCTGCTCGCGATTGAGAAATTTTCGCGGTCGCTCGCTTTTGCTGCGCGGCTTTTCCGGCTCCGCTTCCACCGGCTTCACCGCCGATGCCTTCGCCCGCTGGCGAATCCAGTCTTCGTAACCCCCGATGTATTCCGCGACCCGGCCATCGCCTTCGAAAACAAGCGTCCCCGTCACCACGTGATCCAGAAACTCGCGATCGTGCGACACGAGCAGCAGCGTGCCGGAATAATCAATCAACAGTTCCTCGAGCAACTCGAGCGTCTCCGCGTCGAGGTCGTTCGTCGGCTCGTCGAGCACCAGCACGTTCGCGGGTTGCAAAAACAAACGCGCAAGCAGCAGCCGGTTCCGCTCGCCGCCGGAGAGCAATTTCGCCGGCATGCGAATGCGATCGGAGCGAAACAGAAAATCCTGCAGATAGCTGTGAATGTTCCGATCCCTGCCTTGAAAGGTCACGGTCTCCGCGCTGCCGGCGACATTTTGCGCCACGGTTTTATTGCCGTCGATTTGATCGCGCAGTTGGTCGAGATAAACAACCTGCAGCTGGGTCCCCGCTTTCACTTCACCGGATTGCGGCGCGAGCTTGCCCAGCAGCAGGCGAAGCAGCGTGGTCTTGCCGCTGCCGTTCGGGCCGATGATGCCGATCTTGTCGCCGCGCCAGATCGTCGTCGTGAGGCCATCCACGATCGGCTCCGCGCCATAAGCAAAATGGACGTCCTTCACCTGGATCACTTTTTGCCCCGAGAGTGTGCCCTCCTGCACCTCAATGCGCGCCTTGCCCTCGCGCTCGCGGCGCTGACTGCGTTCGAGTCGGAGTTTTTTCAACGCTCTTACGCGGCCTTCGTCGCGTGTCCGCCTCGCCTTCACTCCCTGCCGGATCCACACTTCCTCCTGTGCGAGTTTTTTGTCGAATGCGGCCCATTGCTTTGTCTCCGCCTCGAGTGCGGCCGCTCTGCGAACGAGAAAAGTGTCGTAGTCGCACGCCCAGCTCGTGAGCTTCCCGCGATCGAGTTCCACGATGCGGGTGGCGAGCTTGCGCAAAAAGGCGCGGTCGTGCGTGACGAAGAAAAGCGTGAGCTGATGCTCGAGCAGGAATTTTTCGAGCCAGAGGATGGAGTCGAGGTCGAGATGGTTTGTCGGTTCGTCGAGAAGCAGGACGTCGGGCAACCCCGCAAGCGCGCGCGCCAGCAACACGCGACGTTTCAGCCCGCCCGAGAGCGAGGTGAATTCCGCATCCACCGGCAGCGCCATTTCCTCGGCCAGATTCGCGAGGCGGTAATCCGTTTCCCATTCCTCCTCGTGCCGCTCGGGAGAGACGCCGGAATGAATCACATCCCACACACGGCCCTTGAGATGCGCGGGAACCTCCTGCTCCAGTCGCGTAATCACCGTGCCCGGCGGCCGGATCAACTCGCCGTCGCTCGGCGATTCCTCGCCGGTGAGAATGCGCATCAGGCTCGTCTTGCCCGCGCCATTCCGACCGATGAGACACACGCGCTCGCCCGCATCAATTTGAAAATCCACGCCATCGAGCAGAGGCTCCGCGCCATAGCGCAGCGTGGTGTCGCGAAGTTGAAGAATGGCCATCTCAGTTGGACTCCGAGAGTTCGCCGAATGCTTCCGCGGCCTTTTCCCAATCCGCGGTCTTTTTCTCCAATTCGTCCGAGACGTCGGCCAATTCGCGATTCAAAGCATAGGAAGCTGAAGAACTTTCCAGCTGCGCGGTGATTTCCTTTTGCCGCGCTTCAAGCGCGAGAACTTCGGCCTCGAGTGTCTCGACCCTCGCCTTCGCCTCGCGCCGCTGCTTCGCGATCGCATTGCGAGCCTCGGCCTCCGCACGCTTTTGCTCCTTGGTCTTGAAAATCCTCTGCCGCTCCGGCGCAGCCGCCTTTTCGGGATCCGCCGCGCGCTCGCCCGCCACCAGCGCATCGCGCTCGGACGTCGCCTCGGTTTTATCGAGGAAATATTGATAGTCGCCGGGATAGAAAGTCGTCCTCCCCGATTCGACGTGCAGCACGTTCTTCGCGATCGCGCGGATGAAATACACATCGTGGCTGATGAAGACGATCGTTCCCTCGTAGCGCTGCAACGCCGAGACAAGTGCGTCGATGCTCGGGATGTCGAGGTGCGTCGTCGGCTCGTCCATGAGCAGCAGGTTCGGCGGATCGAGCAGCAGCTTCACGAGCGCAAGTCGGCTCTTCTCGCCACCGCTCAGCACGCTCACCGGCTTGAATACGTCGTCACCACGGAACAAAAACGCGCCGAGCACCGTGCGGCAGAATTCCTCGCTCGCATTGCGCGCGTCGGCCTTCGCCTCCTCGAGCACCGTGCGTTTCTCATCGAGCATCTCCACGCGATACTGCGCGTAGTAACCAATCTTCACATTGTGCCCGGGCTCGCGCACGCCCGCCTGGATCGGCACCACGTCGGCCAGAATTTTCAGCAGCGTTGATTTGCCGGCGCCGTTCGGCCCCACGAGCACAAGACGCTGCCCGCGCTCCGCCTCGAAATCGAGTCCGCGGTAGACCCATTTTTGATTCGGCGCTTCGCCATACGCCTGATCCACGCCCATGAGCCTGATCACGCGCTGCCCGGAGCGCTGCGGCTGGGGGAACGAGAAGTGCACCGTCTTTGCGTCCAGTTCCGGCGGCTCGATGCGCTCCATGCGCGCGAGCTGCTTGATGCGCTCCTGCGCCTGCGCGGCCTTGCTGGCTTTGGCGCGGAAGCGATCAATGAAATCCTGGATGTGCGCGATCTCGCGCTGCTGATTCTCGTAGGCCTGCTTGTGCTGCTCCTGCTGCGCGGCGCGCTGCTCGACGTATTTGTCGTAGTTGCCGGTGTAGCGCCAAAGCCGCCTGTGGCGAATTTCGATGATCGTGTTCGTGAGCTCGTTGAGAAATTCGCGATCGTGCGAGATCACGAAAAATGCGCCGGGATAACCGCGCAGATATTCCTGGAACCAGCGCAGCGCCTCGAGGTCGAGGTGGTTCGTCGGCTCGTCGAGCATGAGCAGATCCGGCTCGAGCACCAGCAGCCGCGCGAGGTGCGCGCGCATCACCCAGCCGCCGCTGAACGTGCGGGCCGGCTTGTCGTAATCAGTCTCGCGAAAACCAAGTCCGGCCAGGATGCGCTTCGCTTTCGGTTCGCGGCCCATGGCCTCGTATTCCGCGCTCAGATCGGCATCGGGATCCTCGGGGTCCAGTTCGCCCAGGGCAATGGAGCGGCCGGTTGCGAGATCAAGCACCGTCTCGTTTCCGGCAGGTGCGCTCTCCTGCGGCAGGAAGCCCAGCGTGCAGCCGCGCTGCAATGCCACGGCGCCCTCGTCGGGCTCGTCGTTCTTGAGAATGAGTGAGAAGAGCGTCGTCTTGCCCGCGCCGTTCGGGCCCACAAGGCCGATGCGGTCGCCGCGGTTGATCTGGATCGACGCATTTTCGAAAAGCACGCGACCCGCGAAGGATTTGGTCACGCCGGAAATGGAAAGCATCCGATACCCTCGCAAAAAATTCGCGCCCGCCGCAATGGTGGTATTATGACGACAGATGATTGATGTGCGCTACGAACGCGGAGTGCATCTGCCTGCGGAGGGCCTCTGGCTTGATCCCGGCGGACCTCGCGATCTTGCCTTCGTGTCGCATGCACACAGCGATCACACCGGTCGCCACCGCGAGGCAATTTTGACCGATGCGACCTCGCAACTCATGCGTGAGCGCCTTGGGAAACCGACGGGCAGCGAGCATGTGCTGCCATTCGGGAAGCGCATGGCGATGGAAAATTTCGAAATCGAGCTACTTCCCGCCGGCCACGTGCTCGGGTCGGCGCAATGCTTCGTCGAGTCGGCTGCCGGCTCGTTGCTTTATACGGGCGACTTCAAACTGCGACCGGGCTTGAGCTGCGAGCCCGCCGCGACGCGCCACGCGGAAACGCTCGTCATGGAAACGACGTTCGGGTTGCCGCATTACATTTTCCCGCCGACGGAGGAGGTGCTTCGCGACGCGGTTGAGTTTTGCGTCGCCACGCGGAAGGCCGGCGCCACTCCCGTGCTCCTCGCCTACTCACTCGGCAAGGCGCAGGAAATCCTCGCAGCGTTGACCGCGGCCGGGCTTCCCGTGCTGCTCCACAAGGCGGCGTGGCGCATGACGCTTATTTACGAATCGCTGGGAATGAAATTTCCAGGCGCCGCGGAATATGAGGATGGCACCGTTCGCGACCATGTCGTCATCTGCCCGCCCGGCGCGGGAATGCTGGAAAAAATTCCGAACCGCCGCGTGGCCGCGCTGACGGGCTGGGCACTGGACCCACGCACCATCTACCGCATGAAAGTGGACGCCGCGTTTCCATTGTCGGACCACGCCGGCTACGACGACCTGCTGCGCTTTGTCGAGTTGGTGAATCCGAAACGTGTATTCACGATGCACGGCTTCGCGCGGGAATTTGCACGAGACTTACGCGCACGCGGCGTCGAGGCATGGACACTGAGCGGAGTGGACCAGCTTGAACTCTCGCTCGGCTAGAGACCTGCCATGCACACGTATTTGAGCACGAGGTAATCCTCGATGCCGTATTTCGAACCCTCGCGGCCGAGGCCCGATTCCTTCACGCCGCCGAATGGCGCCATCGCGTTCGAGATGAGGCCGGTGTTCACGCCCGCGATGCCATATTCAAGCGCCTCGGCGACCCGCCATACGCGGCTGAGGTCGCGCGTGTAGAAGTAGCTCGCGAGTCCCACGCTGGTGTCGTTCGCGAGCGCGATCGCCTCCTCCTCCGTTTCAAAACGATAGAGCGGCGAGACCGGGCCGAAAATTTCCTCCTGCGCGAATTCCATGTCCGTCGTCGCGCCATCAATCACCGTCGGCTCGTAAAAACTTCCACCGAGCGCGTGACGCTTTCCACCGAGCAGCACCTTCGCGCCCTTGCTCACGGCATCCGCGACGAGTTGCTCGACCTTTTCGAGCGCCTTCATGTCAATGAGCGGGCCCTGCTGCACGCCGTCCTCGAGACCGTTGCCGACCTTCATTTTTTTCACGGCAGCGATGAGCTTTTCGGAAAACACATCGTAGACACCGGACTGCACGAGCAGTCGGTTCGCGCAGACGCAGGTCTGGCCGGTATTGCGGTACTTCGACGCCATCGCGCCCTCGACCGCCGCATCGAGATCGGCGTCGTCGAAGACGATGAACGGCGCGTTGCCGCCGAGTTCCATCGTGACTTTTTTCACGGTGTCCGCGCACGCAGCCATGAGTTTTTTGCCGACGGCGGTGGAACCGGTGAAGGTCAATTTGCGCACGACCGGACTCGACGTGAACGCCTCGCCGATTTCCACGGCCTTGCCCGGAAGCACGCTGAACAATCCCGGCGGCACGCCCGCTCGCTCGCCGAGTTCCGCGAGAGCCAGCGCGGAGAGCGGCGTTTGCGAGGCGGGCTTGCACACCATCGCGCAGCCTGCCGCGAGCGCGGGAGCGACCTTGCGGGTGAGCATGGCGGTGGGGAAATTCCACGGCGTAATCGCAGCGCATACGCCGATGGGCTGCCGCAGCACGATGAGGCGCCGGTCGTTCGATGGCGCGGGAATGATATCGCCGTAAACACGCTTCGCCTCCTCGGCGAACCACTCGACATAAGCCGCGCCGTAGACAATCTCGCCCTTCGCCTCGGCAAGCGGCTTGCCCTGCTCGCTCGTGAGAATGAGCGCGAGGTCGTCGGCGTTTTCGATGAGCAGATCGAACCAGCGGCGCATCACTTTCGAACGATCGAGCGCGGTGCGTTCCTGCCATTCCTTCATCCGCTTCGCCGCAAATGCGATGGCCTCCGTTGCCTCGGCGGCATCGAGCTCCGGCACGGTCGCGATCACTTCTCCCGTCGCGGGATTTACGACATCCATCGTCCGCCCCGAGCGGGCGTCGCGCCACTCGCCGCAGAAGCAGGCCTTGGTTTTCAGGAGCGAGGGATCTTTGAGCGGGAGCATGGCGGTTTCAGCAAACTAGCACGGGGTGGCCGTATGCAAAAGTGAGCGCTATGAAATGAGGTAACCAGCGGCGAGTGCGCGGAAATCGGCCACCTGCCGCTCGACCCACGCCTGGTCGCATCCCAGTTCCGTGGCCATGAGTTCCGCCACGCGCGGCGCGCAATCAATCGCCGCCTGCGCGTCGAGAAAGAGCATTCGCGAACGCCGGGCCAGCGCGTCCTCGACATTGCGCGCCATTTCCTCGCGGGCGGCGCGGCGGATGTCCGCTTCCGTTTCGCAGAAGTCGGAGTGCAGCGGCTCGCTCGGGCCGGATTCACCGGCGTCGTGCAAAGACAATGTCTCGGTCACACATTTGCTCTCGTTGAGACCGCCGATAAACGCGGCGTGATCGAGCGTATCCTCCGCCATCTTGCGATAGGTCGTCCACTTGCCGCCGACAATCGTGACAAGCCCCGCGTCGGAAATCAGCACCTCGTGGTTGCGTGAAATTTTCTTCGTCGCCGCTCCGTCCGCACGAGGCGGACGCACGAGCGGCCGCTGCCCGGCAAAAATACTGCGGACATCCGAGCGTGACGGATCGCGGGCAAGATAGCGGTTTGCGTTGCGCAGGATGAAGCCGATTTCCTCCTCGAGCGCGCGCGGCTCGAGATCGGGCTTGTCCATTGGAGTGTCGGTTGTGCCAACGAGCACCTTGCCATGCCACGGGATCACGAACAGCACGCGACCGTCGTCGGTGTGCGGCACCATGATTGCCGAATTGCCGGGCAAAAAATCGCGATCGAACACGAGATGCACGCCCTGGCTCGGCTGCACTGCGGCCGGAGCGGATGGCTCGTCCAGCTTGCGGATACGATCCGCGAAAATGCCGGTCGCATTGATCACGACCTTCGCGCGCACATCGAATTCCGCGCCGGTCTCCACATCGCGCGCAGTGAATCCGTTGACGAGTCCGTTGCTTTTTGTGATGCCGGTCGCCTCGACGTAATTCAAAACACACGCATCGTTATCGGCGGCAGTGCGGGCGAGCGAAACCGCGAGTCGCGCATCGTCGAACTGCCCGTCGAAATATTCCACGCCGCCGAGCAACTTGTCGGGCTCGACATTCGGAATGAGCTTCAACGTCTCGTCGCGGCTGAGCAGGCGCGATTTCGCGAGGTTCAACTTGCCCGCAAGCAGGTCATACATCTTGAGGCCAATGCCGAAAAACGGTCCCTCCCACCATTGGTAGCGCGGAACGATGAACGACAGGTGGTGGACGAGATGCGGCGCGTTGCGATGGAGCAAGCCGCGTTCGCGCAGAGCCTCGAGCACGAGCGGAATGTCGCCCTGCTCGAGATAGCGCACGCCGCCGTGAACGAGTTTTGTGCTGCGGCTCGACGTGCCCTTGGCGAAATCGTGCGCCTCAATGAGCAACGTGCGATAGCCGCGTGTGGCGGAATCCACGGCGCAGCCGAGGCCGGTCGCGCCTCCGCCGATAATTGCCACGTCCCACTCGGGCTCGCTGCCGAGCCGCTTCAGCATTTCTTCGCGGTTCATAAAATTAATTTCGCCATGGTTTAATCCGTCCAGCCTCGCGCACGCTTCACCGCCTTGCGCCAGATTTTCATTTTTGCACGGCGATCTTTTGCGGCGGTCGTCGGATGAAATTCCCGGTCCACGGCTCGCACCTGCTTGAGTTCCTCGACGTCGCGCCAGATTCCCGCGCCGAGGCCGGCCATCATTGCTGCGCCGAGCGCGGTGGTTTCGACATTTTTCGGACGCTCCACCGGCACACCGATCAAGTCCGATTGAATCTGCATGAGCAGGTCGCTGGCCGCGGCGCCACCGTCCACGCGAAGGGTGCTGATCCGTTTTCCGGAATCCTTTTCCATTGCGCTCGCGAGATCGGCGACCTGATAGGCGATGCCTTCCAGCGTCGCGCGGGCAATGTGCGCGGCGGTCGTGCCGCGTGTCATGCCAAACAACGAACCTCTCGCGCTCGAATCCCAATAGGGCGAGCCGAGACCGGTGAATGCAGGCACGAGCACCACGCCGCCGGCATCCGGCACGCGCGCGGCAAGTTCATTCACCTCCGGCGCCGTGTGGATGAGGTGCAGTCCGTCGCGCAACCATTGAATCGCGGCGCCGCCCATGAACACGCTGCCCTCGATCGCGTATTGCATCGGCGCGTTGCCGAGTTTCCATGCGACGGTCGTGATGAGCCGGTTTTTGCTCGTGACGGGTTCGCCGCCGGTGAACTCGAGCATGAAGCAACCCGTGCCGTAGGTGCATTTCACAAGGCCAGGCTTCGTGCAGAGCTGGCCGAAGAGCGCGGACTGCTGGTCGCCCACTCCGCCGAAAACCGCCACGCGACCGCCGAGAATTCCCGGCTCCGTCTCGCCGAGTTTCACGCCATTCGCGACGATCCGCGGCAGCACGGCACGCGGGATGTCGAAGAGCGCGAGCAGCTCGTCGTCCCAGTCGCCGGTGTGAATGTTCATGAGCATCGTGCGGCAGGCATTCGTGACGTCGGTGACGTGCTCGCGGCCTCCGGTGAGTTTGTAGATGAGCCAGGAATCAATCGTGCCGGCGGCGAGTTCGCCCTTCGCGGCGCGGGCGCGGGCCTCGGGCACCTGGCGCAGCAACCAGTGGAGCTTGCTCGCGGAGAAATACGAGTCGAGCACGAGGCCGGTCTTTTGCTGGATGAACGGCTCCTTGCCGCCCTCGCGCAGTGCGGACATGTAATCCGCAGTGCGCCGGTCCTGCCAGACGATCGCGGGCGCGACGGGCTGCGCCGTGGCACGATCCCACAACACAATCGTCTCGCGCTGGTTCGTGATGCCGATGGCGGCGATATCCGCCGCGGTGATACCGGATTTCGAAATCGCGGCGCGTGCGGTTTCCTCGACGCCATGCCAGATCTCGCTCGCGTCATGCTCGACCCAGCCGGGCTGCGGAAAATGCTGCGTGAATTCCTTCTGCGCCGATGCAACGGGCGCGCAGGTTTCGTCGTAGACGATGGCGCGGGAGCTGGTGGTGCCCTGGTCGAGGGCGAGGAGATATTTCATGGCGGGGGAGTTAAAATTTTCCGAGTGCGAGGTAGGCGAATGCGGCCAGCGCGCCACCCACGAGCGGTGCGAGAACGGGAATCCACGAGTATCCCCAGTCGTTGTGCGCCTTCCCGGGAATCGGCAGCAGCGCGTGCGCGATGCGCGGACCGAGATCGCGCGCGGGATTGATCGCGTAGCCGGTGGGGCCGCCGAGCGAAAGACCGATCGCCCAGACGAGCGCGGCGATCGGGATCGCGCCAAGCGCGCCGAGGTTCATCGGAATTGCCGCTCCGTTCGAGACTCCGGGCTCGAAGGCCTGCTTCATCGCCAGCGCGCCGAACACCAGCACAAACGTGCCAATCGCTTCGCACACGAAATTCGCCGGTGCATTTCTCACCGCCGGCGCCGTGCAAAACACCGCACGCTTGAGCTCGCCATCATCCGTGATCTTCCAATGCGGCAGATACGCAAGCCACACGACCACCGCACCCGCAAAGGCCCCGAGCATTTGCGCCGCGATATAGCCGGGCACCGATGCCCATGGAAAATCCCCCGCCACGGCGAGCCCCACACTCACCGCGGGATTCAAATGCGCGCCGCTCACGCGCGCCACGACCGCCACGCCGAAAAAAACCGCGAGGCCCCAGCCGGTCGCGATCACGATCCACCCCGAGCCCTGGCCTTTGGATTTGTTGAGCAGGACATTGGCGACCACGCCGTCGCCAAGGATGATCAACAGCATCGTGCCGACGAATTCGCCGAGTGCGGGGGACACGAAGGCAGTCTAGTTTCTCCGCCCCGAATGTCGAATCAAACGGCGTGACGCATTTTTCTCCGGTTCGTCCTGTTAATCCTGTAAATCCTGTCTAGTTCTCACCCCATGAGCCTGAGCCCCCTCGCCGGCAAGCCGGCCCCCGCTTCGATCCTCACGAATATTCCGCGCCTCATTTCCGCGTATTATTCCGACCAACCCGATGCCGGAGTCGCCGGCGAGCGCGTCGCATTCGGCACGTCGGGGCATCGCGGTTCGTCGTTCAAGCGCACGTTCAACGAGGACCACATTCTCGCGATCTGCCAGGCCGTGGCGGAATATCGTGCAGGCGCCGGCACCACCGGCCCGCTGTTCCTCGGCATGGACACGCATCCGCTTTCCGAGCCCGCGTGGATCACCGCGCTCGAAGTGCTCGTCGCAAATGGCGTGACCGTGATGATTGACAGCGCCGACGGCTACACGCCCACGCCCGCCGTCTCGCACGCCATTTTGACATACAATGCCGGCCGCACGGACGGACTCTCCGATGGCATCGTCATCACGCCCTCGCACAATCCGCCGACCGACGGCGGCATCAAATACAACCCGACGAATGGCGGCCCCGCGGACACCGACATCACCGGCTGGATGGAAAAACGCGCGAACGAAATCCTCGCCGGCGGCCTGCGTGACGTGAAGCGCATCCCGCTCTCGAAGGCGCGCGCCGCTGCGAAGAAATTCGACTACATCGCGAACTACGTGAACGATCTCGGCGCGGTGATTGATTTCGATGTCATCAAGGGCCTGCGCATCGGCGTGGATCAGATCGGCAATGCCTCCGTCGCTTATTGGGAGCCGATCGCCGAGCGTTACGGCCTCGATCTCACCGTCGTGAACAAGGAAATTGATTTCACGTTCCGATTCATGAGCGTGGATTGGGACGGAAAAATCCGCATGGATTGTTCGTCGCCCTACGCGATGGCCGGCCTCATCGGCCTCAAGGACAAATTCGACATCGCGTTCGCGAACGACACCGACGTGGACCGCCACGGCATCGTCGCGCCAAGCACGGGCCTGCTGAATCCGAATCACTACCTCGCTGTCGCGATCAATTACCTTTTCGCGAACCGCCCCGGCTGGCCCGCAAAAGCAGGCATCGGCAAGACGCTCGTGAGTTCGAGCATGATTGACCGCGTGGCCGCGAAGCTCGGTCGCCCGCTCGTCGAGGTGCCCGTGGGATTCAAGTGGTTCGTGGACGGTCTGTTTTCCGGCACGCTCGGATTCGGCGGCGAGGAAAGCGCCGGCGCGTCATTCCTCAAAAAGGACGGCGGCGTGTGGACGACCGACAAGGACGGCCCGATCCTCGGCCTGCTCGCCGCGGAGATCACCGCGAAGACCGGCCGCGACCCCGGCGAACATTATCAATCGCTCACGCAGGAATTTGGCGCACCCGTTTACGAGCGCATTGACGCCCCCGCCAACGCCGCGCAGAAAAAAATCCTCAAGGCCCTCTCGCCCGCGCAGGTCTCCGCCACCGAGCTCGGCGGCGAGCCGATCACGCGCATGCTCACCACCGCCCCCGGCAACGGCGCCGCGCTCGGCGGCCTCAAGGTCGAGACCGCGTCCGGCTGGTTCGCCGCGCGCCCCTCGGGCACCGAGGACGTCTATAAAATCTACGCCGAAAGCTTCAAGGACGCCGATCACCTCAAACGCATCCAGACCGAGGCCCAGGAAATCGTCTCGAAGACTTTCGCTGCGGCGTAGGAGTCACAATGGAAGAATCCTTCATCACGATTCTGCGAACCTCGGCGGAGAGAGGACTGCCGCGACTCTTGATTGGTGGCAATGCGGTGATCCTGCTCGGTTACATTCGCACGACCGCAGACGTGGATTTCCTGATTCCTGCCTCATCCCGGTCCCGTTGGCTCGACCTGCTGCGCGAACTGGGTTGGAAGTTCTACAATGGCACGGATTCCTTCGCTCAATTCGAAGCGTCCGAAGCGGGCGGCCTGCCCATCGACCTGATGATCGTAAATACCGAAACGTGGTCGAAATTGCTCGAAGGCGCTTCCGAAATGACAATCGCCGGTGAACCCGTGCTCCTTCCGAAACCGGAATTTCTTGTCGCCCTCAAGCTTCACGCCGCCGCGTCCCCTACGCGAAGCAAACAGGAATCCGATTGGAACGACATTCGCGAGATCATTCGCATTTGCGGACTCGATCCGAACAATCCGGCTTTCCGCGAAATCATCCTGCGCTATGGTGGAGACAATGCACTTGCCCGAATTGAAAGTTGGAGCCGCTGAATCTGCGCTTCCGGATCTCCCGGTCTTCGACGCGCCGATGATCGAGCCGTGGCCGATGAAAATTTCCTGGGTCGACGCCATGCGGCAAATGGCCCCCCTGCGCGACCACTATATGCGACACTTCGACTCGCCGGAGCGCCGCTTTGCGGAAAAGAATCCGGCGCCATTCGTGCTTTGAAAGCCTCCTCCGTGACTTCAAGCAGCCTCTTTGACTTCGATCTGCCGGTTGTCCGCGAAGGCGAAGGTCCCGAGCCTGCTCCCGTCCCGTCCTACGAGTTGATGCTGGCCCACGCCCGTTTCCTGCTCGAATCCGGCCTCGCCGCCGACAGGCAACCCAATCCCGAGCCGTTCGTGCTTTGAGCGACTCCTCTTCGCGTCCTTCGTGAGCTTTTTGTCAGGCACCGCCGCTTTTCACTTGCTCGAACAGCGGCAAATAATTAGCATCCGCCGCCATGAAATCGAACATTAGGGTTGTCTCGATCCTGCTGGGAATCTTCGCCGCCACATCTTTCGCCGCCGACACAAAATCCGAACTCGAAGCCATTCAGGTCGAGTTGAAACCGCTGCGGCAAAAAGCCTATCTCGAGGCCGACGTGAAAAAGGCGCGCGCGGACCTCGACGCCGCCTACAAGTCCTACTGGGACGCCGTGCGCGTCGCCATGCTGAGGCTCGACCCCTCGAAAAAAGATCTCATCGAAAAGGACACCGCGATGCGAAAGGAACTTCGCGCCATCGCGACGGAGCAACACGCCAGCGGGAAAAAGCCGGCGCAGTAGCACAGGCTGCAGGGCGCAACTACGCTGAGTTCAGCGCTCGCCGAATCCGCCGCGCCACCCGCGGCCAGTGCTTCGCCGCAAGATCGCACTCCCAAACGCGAATCACCCGCCAGTCAGCATTACGTAATGCTCGGTTGACTTCACGATCCCGCGCCTTGTTTCGGTCCAGTTTAGCTTTCCACCACTCCGCACGATTTTTTGGCAACGGCGCATGCTTCGGTTTCGGGCACCCGTGCCAAAAACAACCATCCACAAACAGCGCGATGCGCTCCCGTCGAAAGACAAAATCCGGCTTGCCCATCAGCTTGTGATTCCGTCGCCAGCCGATGATCCCGTGTGCGCGCATCAGCGCAATCATCCGCAGTTCCGTATCCTTGTTTTCCTTCCCGCGAATCCGCGCCATGACAGCGCTGCGCTTCTCGGGAGTGAAAACATCAGGCACACGATTGCAGGCCGTAGACAGCAGCCAATTTGACGCGACGCTCGGTTTCTTCCGACTGGTGGATGAGCATTCGGTCGTAAACTCCCGCCCATTGCGCATCGGAGGGATAAAGCTCCTCATCCAGCAATTCCCCGGAGTCGTATCGCTTCCAAGCCTCCACTGCGAAACCTTTCAGCGGTCGAGGCCATCCGCTTTCGGCGTCATCGAACGAATCGGGATGCAGCCCCGGAAACAGGTATGCAATCGCGCACCACGCCGCGACAAACCCCTGTTTCGTTTGGTCAGTCGGCGATGATTTTAAAGCAAACCGAAGAATCGTTGCAGCGTGCCGAGCGGAGCAGGGAACAAGAACCGCATTCGTCATTCCAGAAACCTACCAACGTGAAAGCGCGAAGCCAGGAAGAATCTTTTCAC
>JBOHXO010000043.1:0-1642 GCA_050737475.1 Chthoniobacterales bacterium | reverse complement strand
GTGCTGGGGAAGGCGCTCTGAAGGACGCGATGCGCGAGCAGTTTGACGTCGAGGAAGACCTTGCAGGAATTACACTGGCTGGCGCAACGGACGCCTTGATCGCCAACTTGCTGCTGGAAAAACATGGTTTGCCGATCACGCCCAGGAACGTCTCGGCCTTGCTCGAGAGCTATCTTCATCACCTTCCGCGCAGGATGCCGAATCACAGCGGGCGGCTTTTGCCGGGGATTCGCGAACTCCTCGAGCGATTGAAGCCCATCGAGGAGTTTGCCCTTGCGCTTCTCACCGGGAATCTCCGCCGCGGAGCGGAAATCAAACTCACGCATTATGGCGTTTGGGATTATTTCGAATTCGGCGCATTTGCCGATGATCATCATGATCGCAACGAGCTTGGCCGATTCGCACGAAGTCGCGCGTTCGATCAACACGGCATCGAGTTCCCCGCCGGGAATGTTTTCGTGATTGGCGACACACCTCGCGACATCGAATGCGGACGCGCCATCGGCGCCAGGACCGTCGCAATCGCAACCGGAAACTACTCGATGGCTGCGCTGCGGGAGCACCAGCCGGATTTCCTTTTCGCTGATCTCAGCGATACGGAAGCCATCATTTCTGCACTGCTCGTCTGATCACATCGAGCGTGCGGCTCATGTTTTCAGCCACGGAGTAGCGCATGGCCCGCTCACGACAGACTCCTCTCGTTACTGCGGCTTTTTCGTCCGTTTTCCAAAATCGCAAGGCCGCAGCTAGGGCATTGATATCGCCGGGGGAGACCACCGTGCCATCGTCACCATCCGTCAACACTTCCGCGAAACCGTTTGCCGATGTTGTTATGACAGGGAGACCCGAGGCCCATGCCTCGAGGCAGGCGTTTGAAAACGGGTCGTAGATCGTCGGGAGGATGAATACATCCGCAGCCGCGAAATCCGGTTGCAGTTCCGCGCGCGGGCCAAGAAAAAGCACCTCGCGTGCGTTACGATACGGCGCGGGATTTCCCCGTCCCGCGACAAGCAGCGTAATGCCGTCCACTTCCCGCACTGCGCGCACGGCAGCACTCAATCCCTTGCGCTCCCAACCACTGCCTGCAAACAACGCCACGAAAGCATCCGGGGCGATCCCGAGTTCCGCACGCCTTCGCTCGCGCGAGCCGGCAGAATGCGGCGGGGGATCGTAGCCGTTGGGGATGACTTCGATCCTGCTCGCGGGATAATTGTAACTTTTGACGATCTCGTTGCGGACCATCTCCGAATTCGCAATCACGCAACGCGCTCCGTTGCTTGAGAAGATGTCACTCTCCAGCTTGAGAAGGCTCCGGTGCTTGCCGTTGAGCCATCGCAAACTTCGACGCCACGCCGGCTCGAATGCCGCCCTCCTCTCCAGCCAGGCGCGATGCACTCCATCGCCCGCGCGATAGACATCGCATGAAAAAATTCTTTCAAGACTGAAAACGACATCACATCCCACCGCAGCCCGCTGGACCTCTTCCGCGAAACGCAATGGCGAGGTGGCATTGAGCCGCACGACAAAGTCATTGGGCCATTCTTTTTCCGGCCATTCGCGGGATGTCACGAGCATGGGCAGATGCCCCTCCTCCGCAATGGCCTTCGACAGACGCAGCAAATATGCCTCCGCGCCCCCGGTT
>JBOHXO010000042.1:0-3027 GCA_050737475.1 Chthoniobacterales bacterium | reverse complement strand
CCGTCACCGCGCCCACGTCCATCGCGAACGCCCCAAGCCCGAGCAAATGCGCCGAGATGCGCGCGAGTTCGCAGCAGATCACACGGATCGCCTTGCCGCGCGGCGGCAATTCCCAGCCCATCAATTTCTCCACGGCGAGCGCGTAGGCCACGTTGTTCGCAAGCGGCGCGAGGTAATCCAGCCGGTCCGTGTATGGCACGAACTGGTTGTATTGCATGTTCTCCGCGATCTTCTCGTCGCCGCGGTGCAGGTAGCCGATGTCCGCCTCCGCCTTCGTGATCAATTCGCCGTCCAGCTCGAGTACGATGCGCAGCACGCCGTGCGTGGACGGATGCGACGGCCCCATGTTCAGCGTGAGCGTCTCGCCGAGCAACTCCCCGCCTTCCTGCGCGGTTTGAAGTCCTTGAATGCTGCGCGCAAGCGTGTCGGGTTGCTCGATGGTCGTGGGCATTTTTTCGCTTTAAGTTTGAACCGTGGGCGACTTTGTGAAAAATTTCACAAAGTCCGTGAATCAGCCGTCACCATCACCAGCCGGCCCCCAAAATGCAAGCCAACCCGTCGTCGTAATCATCGGAGGTGGCTTTGGCGGATTATCCGCCGCACTCGCCCTGCACAACGCGGCCGCCCGCGTCATCCTGCTCGACCGCACGAACCACCATCTTTTCCAGCCGCTGCTTTATCAGGTGGCCACCTCGCAGCTCTCGCCAGCCGACATTGCGAAGCCGATCCGCTCGATCCTGCGCCACCAGGAAAACACGACCGTCGCGATGTCGCTCGTGAAGGAAATCAATCCCGCCACGCGCGAGGTCGTCACCACGGGCCGCCGCATCAAATACGATTATCTCATCGTCGCGGGCGGTGCGCGGCATTCGTATTTTGGAAAAAACGAGTGGGAGCAATTCGCGCCCGGCCTCAAGAGCCTCGGCGACGCGATTGACATCCGCCGTCGCGTGCTCACGGCATTCGAGCAGGCCGAAAAATACGAGGACGCGGAACGCCGCAAAAGCGCGATGACGTTTGTCGTCGTCGGCGCGGGCCCGACGGGCGTGGAAATGGCCGGCGCGATTTCGGAACTCGCGCACACCTCGCTCAAGGCCGACTTCCGCCGCATTGACCCGAAGCAAACACGCGTGCTCCTCATCGAGGCCGGCCCGCGCGTGCTGCCGAGCTTCACCGAGGGCCTCTCGAAAAGCGCGCTGCACCAGCTGCAAAAACGCCTGAACGTCGAGGTGATGTTGAACACGAAGGTCACTGGCCTCGGCGAACGCGTCGTCGAACTCGACGGCAAACCGCTCGCCGCGCACACCATCATCTGGGCCGCGGGCAACAACGCCTCCCCGCTCGCGAAGCAGCTCGGCGGCGAGACCGACCGCGCCGGCCGCGTGCTGGTGAACCAGGACCTCACCATTCCCGGCCATCCCGAGATTCAGGCCGTCGGCGACATGGCGTTCATCAAGGACAAAAAAGGCAATCCCGTCCCCGGCGTCGCTCCCGCCGCGATGCAAATGGGAAAACACGCCGCTAAAAACGTCCTGCGCCAGCTCAAGGGCCAGCCGCCCGAGCCGTTCTGGTATCTGGACAAAGGCAGCCTCGCGACGATCGGCCGTCACGCCGGCATCGCGGATTTGAAAGGCCTGCGCTTCGGCGGCTGGCCGGCATGGCTCGCATGGGCGCTGATCCATTTGTTTTTCCTGATCGGCTTCCGCAACCGTGTGTTCGTCTTCTTCTCGTGGGCCTGGGCCTACATCACCTACGGCCGTGGCGCGCGACTCATTTCCGAACCACCGGGAAGCAAGTAGGAATTGTATGGAATCGGTTATGATGGGGGTTCAATCCCCTCGTATGCCGCCCGCCCCCTTCGAAAAAAATTTCGTCGGAATTCTTCCGCGAGCTCTGGCCTTGGGCGCCATCCTCATTTGCAGCGCGCAAGCGCAACAACCCGCGCCCGCGCCGCAACATGCAAGCGTCCCCACCCTCAGCGGAAAAAATCTGACGCTGACCGGAAGTCAGCAGCTTCACATCACCAGCCCCGGCACCCCCCTTGAGAGCAGCAACATCAACTTCGCCTCGCCGGATGCCTGGCTGTTTCTGGACAATATCCGCCCCTCGCAAGCCATTCGTTTTCTCGGCCAGATGAAAGTCGGCGGCGCCCCTGCGGCATTGAACAACAATATCCGCGTCGCGCAATACGGGCAGGGCTCCGTGGTCATCCCGCACGGGCCGGACTTCCCGGCACTCACGCTCTGCGCCGGCAAGGCGCAGACCGGCCCATCGCTGTCGCTCAAGTGCTACGAAAAATACGACGACGCGACCCTCGGAGAAATGGCGAAATCCGCCACATCCCTGCGCCTCAAGCGCGGCTACATGGCCACTCTCGCACAAAACAAGGACGGCACAGGCATCAGCCAAAACTACGTCGCGCAGGATCATGACGTCGTTGTCGAATTGCCCGCCGGTCTCGACAAAAACGTCGCCTTCGTTCGCATCTTCCCATGGCGCTGGGTGAGCAAAAAAGGCATGGCGGGCGACATCTGGCCGAAGTTCAATTGCGGCTGGTATTACAACTGGAACCTCAACAAAAACTCCACACCCGACATCGAATACGTCCCGATCCGCCAGAACCTCTGGTGGCCCGGCCTCGACAAGCAGGACTGGAAGGAGCGCGGAGCCACGCACCTGCTCGGCTACAACGAGCCCGACCACAAGGACCAGTCCAATCTCACGGTGGATGAGGCCATCGCTCATTGGCCCGACCTGCTCGCCACCGGCCTGCGCGTCGGCTCCCCCGCGGTCTCCGATGGCGGACTCGGATGGCTCTTCGATTTCATGAAGAAGGCCGAGGCGCGCGGGCTGCGCGTCGATTTCGTGGCCGTGCACTATTACCGGTCCCGCAATTCCGCCGATCCCGAGGGCGCCGCGCAGCAGTTCTACGACTACCTCAAGCAGATTCACGACCGGACGAACCGCCCACTCTGGGTGACCGAATGGAATAACGGCGCCAATTGGACGAAGGACAAGGATCCCACC
>JBOHXO010000041.1:0-4453 GCA_050737475.1 Chthoniobacterales bacterium | reverse complement strand
CGTCCGCAGTTTCCATTGCTGCCAGGCGTAAAGTCCAAGCGCGCCAGCCAGGACCAGAATGACGCTCCAGTTCTCGATCGAAATCGGCTGGAAAAAATAGCGCAGCTTCGTGAGCAGCGACATCGTCTGGGTGTTCCCCGTGGAGGCGCGGTAGGCCAGGTTCGTGCGCGAAAATTCCAGAACGCCGTAGAAAAATCCCTCAGGCGCGATGACAAACATGACGATCATCGGCAGGCAGCCCACGAAAAGCCCGGCGCTGAAGATGGCTGCTTTTTTCACTCGATCCGCAAGCGAGCCCGAACCGGACCACAACCACACCGCGATGAAAAAAGGCAGCACGAGCGGGGCAAGCGTGACGCGGGCGCCGATCGCAAGACCCAGCAGGATGCCCGAGGCCACCCAGCCCGCGCCTCCGCGTCCACGCGCCATCGCGCCGAGGTGACAGCACGTCGCGAGCAGCGCAAGAAACACGGAAAAATCGTGGTTCGACGCCCGCCCGATCGTTTCCGAAAAAACCGGGGATGCCACAAGCAACAGCGACGCGCCCAGGGCGACAACGATCCGCCACCTCCTTCCCGAGGTCCATTTCAAGGCCATCCAGGCGATCACCCCTGCCGTCAATGCGGCGCAGATCGTGGAAAACAGCCGGGCCTCGAGCAGCAGCCACTCACCGCGCTGCATGAACATCCCGTAGATGAACGGCATGTTCGGCGTGTGAAAAAACGGGAAGTCCCGGTAGGGCAGCAGCCCCTTTGTGGTGATGAGATAGCCGGCCGCGAGATGCTGGTGCTCATCGTGATTGAGCCCGCGCATCATGCTCTGGGCGAAGAGCAGTGGAAAAATGGCGATCAGCAACGCCGCAACGACGAGCAGATTGAAAAATCCCCGACGATACTTCTGGAGATCTATTCTCATTCAAATACTGCACCGCCGTCGGAAACAAAAATTTGAAATTAAATTTCGCCGACGGCCTTTCGCGTCTTGCCGTCGAGGATGCAGCTCACGTTCATGTCACCCATTACGTTGATCGCTGTGCGACAGCGGTCAAGGAACCAATCCAGCGTGAATAGCAGACCGATGAATTCGAGAGGCAACCCCACCGCGCTGAAAACGAGCGTCATCGTCGTGAGCCCTGCCTCGGGAATGCCCGCGGCTCCGACCGACGCGACCACCGAGGTCAACACCACGAAGATTTGCTGCCCGATCGAAAGATCCATTCCGAGGTATTGCGCGATAAACAGCGCGGCCATCGCCTCGTAGAGCGCGGTGCCGTCGTTGTT
Source organism: Chthoniobacterales bacterium (assembly GCA_050737475.1). GTDB lineage: Bacteria > Verrucomicrobiota > Verrucomicrobiia > Chthoniobacterales > JAATET01 > JAATET01. The sequence continues at coordinate 3,173 of JBOHXO010000041.1, read as the reverse complement.
GAAATTCGACCCAAGCAGCGCTCCGAGACTCGCAGATTTCTCCCGCAGTCCCACGCGATCCTTGAGGCACTCGAAGGTGACAGGCATCGTCGCCGTCGAACTCGCCGTGGAAAATGCCATCACGAGCGCGTCACGTGTGTTTCGCAACAGCGTCAACGGCCGAACCCACGAACAAAGTCGGATGCGCACGAGGTAGTAGGTCGCCTGGATAAGCAGCGCGAGGATCACCGCGAGCGCGAAGATGCCCAGCGCGTGGAACGCGCCGAATCCCTGCGTGCCGATAATGCTCGCCACCAGGCCAAACACCGCCAGCGGCACAATCGCGATGATCCAGTGCAGGATGGTGATGAGCGTGTCCATGCCAACGCCTACCCAGTCCGCCACCTCATCCCTTTTCCGGCTCCTCCGTAACGCGATGCCGAATGCGACGGCTATGAGAATCACTCCGATCACCTTGCCGTTGTCCGTCAACGGGCCGAGAAAGCTCTTTGGAACATTGTCGAGGATCTCAGTCATGATGTCCGCTTTTCTCCCCTCGCCCGACAGCGGCGGACCATTGTGCGGCGACCACCTGCCGGGCTGCACGACGTTCGCCACCGTGAGTCCCACGAAAATGGCGACCATCGTGTTGAGCACCAGCAACCCAATGAGCCGCTGCGCCGTCCCCGGCTCGAACTTCGCCGTCACGAGCGCCTGGATGATTGCCACCAGGATCAACACCGGCGCCAGCGCACCGAGCAGCCGCAGCACGAGCTTGCTGAAAATGCTCAGCTGCTCGAGCAATTTGACGACGTCCTGATTCGGCGCGGCTGCGGTGCCCTTGAACTGCCCGAGCACCACTCCCACAACCACGCCCAGCACCAGTCCGCCGAGGATGCGCTGATAAAGCGGCGTGCGATTCCACCATGCAAAAAAACCTTTTTGTTCGGTGGTTGCCGCCATGTCGGCGCGCAGAGTGGCAGACGCGGCGCGCTTTGTCGAAGGCTCAAACCGTTTCCGGCGACGGACGGCGGCGCGGCACGAAACGCAGCACCATGAGCAGGACAATCAGGACCAGCCCCGCGCTGACCCAAAGCACGGCCTCGAGGCCGTTGCGATAGGCGTGATCGAGATGCGCCGCGAGGTGCGGCAGGTTCGCAGCCGTAAACGCCGGCAGTTGATGCACGCTCTGCGCACCGGAAATCACGCCGGAGATCACGACGCTTTCCGCCGGCGTGACCGTCCGATGCTCGGCCGCCAGCACACGCGTCAGATCGGCAAAACTCACCGCCGTGAAAATCGCCGTGTTCACCGCAAGCATCAGCGCCGAACCCGAAAGCTGGCACATGAACGTAATACCGCTCACAAGGCTCGCGCGCTCCGTTCCCGCCGTCTCGATCGCCCGCGCACTCACCGTGGGAATCACCGCACCGACCGAAATGCCGAGCAGGATGAGCGCGCCATTGAACGAAATCGGCGACGCTCCAGGCCCGCAAATTCCCAGCCACGCCGAGGCCACCGCGGCCGCGATGAGCCCGCCGATCAGGAGGTTTCGCGCACCGAACAGCTTCACGAGCGGACCGCCGAAATAGGAAACAACGCCGTAGGCCAGCATGAACTGTACAACGCGCGCGCCTCCCGCGACCGGGCCGTCGCCCAGAAATTTCATCGCGTATTGCGTGAAGTAGAGCAGCACGACGAAGAAAAGCTGGCAGATCACGAACGCACAGCAGCACAGCGTGAGCATCTCGCGGCTGCGCATGATTTCGGGCGGAATGAGCGGCTCCACTGCGCGACGTTCGATCAATGGAAACAGCGCGATCAATACAACCGCCATCGCGATGCAGCCGATCGAGATCGCGCTCGTCCATCCCCAGCCGCCGCCTTGATAAACAACCATCATCAGCGCCACCAATCCCCCGGTGAGTGCCGCCATGCCGGCGTAGTCGTTGCGCGGCCGCTGCGCACTCGCGGCGTCTTCCGGCACTTTCCAGATCGTCATCGCAATCGCAAAAAACGCCATCGGCACATTGATCCAAAGCACCCAGCGCCACGAAAACCATTCCGTGAGCGCGCCACCGACGACGGGACCCGCGGCATTGCCGAGCGAACATGAGCCGAAGATGAGTCCGAGCACGAATCCCGGGCTCACGTCCTTCACCGCTCCGCAAGCCATGCCGATCATCGCGGGCCACAACATCGCCGCGCCCACGCCCTGAAGCACGCGAAAGGCGATCACCGAAGCGCCGCTCCACGCAAAGCCGCCCAGCAGCGACGCCAGCGCGAACACTCCCATGCCAATCAGGAAAACTTTCTTCCGCCCGTAGGCGTCGGCGAATTTTCCGCCCGCGACCATCAACACCGCGAAGGCGAGCACGTAACCGTTGATCACCCATTGGACACTGGCGAGATCGAGCGAAAACTGCCGCTCGAGGGCCGGAAGCGCGAGATCAATGGAGGCAAAATCCAGCGCAATGGCCAGTGCGCCCAGCACGACTGCGACGTAGATGAACGCGTTCCGGTGCATTCCCCTTTCATTTACTTGCACGCGGCGGAAGGTCCAGACGCGATCTCACATCAACCAATCCTACCCATGCTCTGGACCATCCTGCTCGTTCTCCTCATCATGTGGGCGCTCGGCTTCGGCTTTCACATCGCCGGCGGCCTCATCCACCTGATCCTCGTCGTCGCGCTCATCGTGCTGGTCATTCAATTGCTGACCGGCCGGCGAATTTGAACGAATCAGCTTTTTAGAAAATCGCGTCCGCGGCGAACCAGCCGATCATCGCGAGGCCGATCACGAGTTTGCCAACGATGCCCGCCGTCGTGCCGAGGAGCGTGCCCCACGTGGACTTCCCCGCCGGCAGAATCCCCTGCCCGCCGAGCAACTCGCCGACGAGCACTCCCACGAGCGGCGCGACAAAAATTCCGATCACGCCGAAAAACAATCCGACCACCGCGCCGAGGATTCCGCCGATTGCGCCCCAGCGCGTCGCGCCGAAATATTTCGCACCGACCGCGCCGCTCGCAAGATCGAGCACCTGTGCGAGCATCATCAGCACCGTGAGCCCGAGCAGCGTCGGCCAGCCAATCGAGTGGAGCGTGAAATGATTCAGCACCGCGCCGCATAAAATCAGCACCGTGCCGGGCACCAGCGGCAGCACCGTGCCCACGAGCCCCGCAAGCATCAGCAC
>JBOHXO010000040.1:0-2375 GCA_050737475.1 Chthoniobacterales bacterium | reverse complement strand
ACTTTTTTCGGCGAAGCGCTCGAGACCGGATATTACCCCGAGGCCTATCTCGGGCTGGCACGTATTGCCGCGAGGCGAAAGGAAAATGCCATCGCCCGGCGGCATTTGCTTTCCGCGCTCGACATGGAAAAGACGCTGCCGGACGACGCGGTCGGGCCGATTCCGTTGTTTCAAGCGACGGTGAATCATCTCATGCAATTGCTCGAGCCCCGCGAGGGTTGCAAAGCGTGGATCGTCACCTTTTCGCACCTCCAGAATCCGCACAATCCCGTGGTCCTGCGCGGTTGCCGGCTGCTGATCTACGCCCGGACGCAGGAGGAGGCGGAAGGTTTCGTGGACGAAATGCTCGGCGCCATGCAGCAAAAGGTCGCGCCCTTGCAGGCGAAGAAATTGCACTGGGCCCCCGCGCCCAGGGACCAGCAGCCGATAAGGCCGGTGCTTCCAGGAATCCAGTCCGTGCTGGCCGGTAGCTAGCCGCGCCAGCACGGCATTGACAATCCGCCATCGAATTTCCTAGGGTTTTTCCATGCGACGTCTTGGTGCAGCGACAGCGATACTGATCTCGTTTCTGGCGTGGCAGCCGGGTGCAAAGGCTGCCACCTACACGCCCAACATCACGAACGACACCGCGTTCGATTGGAGCACTCCGCTTTTTGCCTACAATTTCGGATTCAATCCCTCTGCTTCGGTAAATGGCGTGAATTTCACCAATGGTGATTCGCTTATGGACGAAGATGGCAACTTTGCGACCGGGGCCACCGTCAGCCCCGCTGCCTTCCAGCATTTGCTGGAGACCGGCGATTATAAATTCGACGCTCCAATGTCGCTGACGATCAACGGTCTTTCGATCGGGCAGGAATATGGTGTGCAGCTCTTTTTCGCCAACAATGGGGTGAACCGAAGCTTCAACGTGACGCTCGAGGGAAACGTTTTGTTTGGCAGTTCGATCGTCCTGGGAGCCAACACGGCCGCGGGCCTGCAGGTGAATTTTACGGCGACGGACACGACGCTCAACGTGTCGCTCACGCCGGATGCCGGCAATTATGTGGTGCTCAGCGCGGTGACCGTCAAAGTCGGAGCCGTGCCGGAACCGTCTTCCACGGCGATGGTCGTTGGCTTGTTTGCGGCGCTGCTCTGCCTGCTGAAGCGGCGCGATTCGGCCCGCCGTTAAGCGCGTGCGGCATTGGACGACCGCAGATTACGAGGCTCACTGGAAGATGGGATTCGAGGCAGGCTGGGGCAAGGCCACCGACCAGATCGAGGCGCTCGTGGTGGGTATTTAATCCCCGCTACAACGTCGAGTCGGCGACGACGGGCTTCTTTTACCGCCGCGGAGGAACGGCCGTCTGCGGCAGGCCGGGAACGGCATTCAGAAACTCGAGCACGTCCGGCACGCGATCGGGGTAGAGCGTGAACGCGTGGCCTTTTTCGGTCACGAGCATGCGCACGGGCACACCGCTTGCCTTGAGCCGGGCGTCCATGAGGTAGCTTTGCGCGATGGGAACGATGGGGTCCTCGCTGCCGTGAAAGAGCAATGTGGGCGGGTCGCCCTTGCTCACGTAGCGGTCGGGGCTGGCTTCCCATGCGAGCGGCATGTGCTGGGCAACGCGGCCGCCGAGGAGGATGGCGACGGGATGAATGGGATTGTCGCGCGCGGAAGGCGGAACGAGGCGGAGTAAATCCGTCGGCGGATACATTGCGCACACGGCCTTGAGGCTGCCGCGCGGTGGTGCGGGACCCCAGCCGGGATGCGGCTCGCCTTGCGTGAATGCGAGCAGCAGGGCGAGGTGGCCGCCGGCGGATTGTCCGGCTACGACGAACTGCGAGGCGTCGAGCTCGAGCTGGTGCGCATTTTTGAGGAGCCAGTCCGTCGCGACACGCACGTCGCGGATTTGCGCGGGGAAAGGCGCACCTTCGGCGAGGCGATATTCGAGGCTGGCGACCGCATAGCCGTAGCGCGGGAAATGGCGGACGAACACGTCCTGCCGCTTGCTGCCGAGAATCCACCCGCCGCCGTGAATCCAGATGATGAGCGGATATCCGCCGGGCGGAGGCGCGGCGCGCGGGTAGTAGATGTCCAGTTGAAGGTCCTCGCCGGGAATCTTCGCGTAGATGAATTCGCGCCGCATGGCATCAATGCCGAGTGTGTCGCGGACGGCCTTGAGGAGCAGATTTTCGCGCGGCTTCGCAGTCGCTGCCGGGGCTTCCGTCGAGAGGGCAAGCGAGGCAGCGAGGAGGAGGGTTGCGATTCGCATGATGACACGATTGATACGTGCCGGGCGGCGTTCGCGGATGTCTGGCGCTATCGGCGGCGCATGCGGCGATTTTTTTGCAAAAAAGTAGTGCGAAGAACTCCCCAGCATTCGACCATGGCC
>JBOHXO010000039.1:0-3952 GCA_050737475.1 Chthoniobacterales bacterium | reverse complement strand
GGATAGGGACGCGAAGCGCTTCATCAAAAAGAACGGCGAAGTCGGCGATTGCGACTTTTGCGATGCACGGGGCGTGTCGGTCATTTGGCCACGCAAGCTCAAAGAGATTTTTGAGGAACTGCTTGGTATGTATCGACCATACGAAGAGCCGAGTTCTTCATCGGATTATTGGGGAGGGAGCACTTTGGCGGAGTGCCTCGAAAGTTGGGAGATATTCAGCGAGAGACTGGAAGAAGATGATCAAAACAGCCTGCTCGATGACATCATGGGATGTGATCCGCGCGATGGTGACATTTCAGCATCTGACGATTGGGAATCGGAAGACGATCATTGGTCGGTGACCGCTCCGCGGCATTGGTGGAATTACTTCGCAGAGCACGTCAAAAGGTTCCGCAGGTTCATCATTGAGGAAGACTCTTCTGGCGAGATCATGCGGCCAGATCAATGGATCGAAGAAGTGATTACGGGTGACAATGCGATACGAATCATCACTCCGAACACGAAACTTTATCGAGGTCGCATCATCTCGAGGACCGAGGAGGGCAAATACAAAATGTTGCCGCCATCCGCAATGGGGGCACCGCCTGCGTCACAAGCTCGGGCAGGCCGTGCAAATCCCGAGGGGATATCGATGCTCTATGCCGCAATGGACCCAGAAACTGCGACTATCGAAACAGGTCGATTTCCGGGAGCCGTCGCATGTGTTCGAGAAGTGAGATCTCGTGAGAGACTGCGCCTGGCAGATTTTACAAAAGGGCTCGGAGGCATAAACCCGCTTTCAACTTCCAATCTTCGAGTGGAAGTTCGAAACGCGACTCTTCGCCGCGATGTGAGCGACGCCTTGGCAGAGCCAATTCACCCCAACGAATCCCCGGTCGAGTATGTTCCGACACAGTATCTCGCAGAGGCTATTAGTGCGGCTGGATTTGATGGGATCTGTTACCGCAGTGCGTTGAATCCCAAAGGCAAAAACATTGTTCTCTTTGATCCCGCGAAGGCGCGAGTTTCACGTGTTGGCTACGTGGCGAAAGTCACGGAAGCGACTTATAAAACGGTCATTGCGCGAAGAGGCAAAGTGTAAGGATGTAGAAGATTCTGTCCTGAAAACGGCCGCCCATTCGTCGAGTCTTTGAAAGCGATCTTCCCTCATGAAAATGCGGAGGAGGCGGCGCGTGCCGGGGCTGTGACCGCAAAGCGGCTTGGAATCGGCGGGGCTTGGGCGTAGGGTGCGGGAATCGTGGAGCCGATCATCAATCTGGACGATCCGATTGGGAAGACCGTGGGCAGGCGTCGTGTGCCGGAGCCGCTGCGGGTGGCCGAGGAGGAGACGCGTTCCAACGAGCAGTGGCGGGATGCCGGGTTCGGGCTTCGCGTGCGCCGCGGGGTCTATCGCTTCCACAGTCACGAAGAGGCTGATCAATGGCTGATGGACCATATGACCCGGAAACGGGAGAGCTGATCCCGCGCGATCCGTCGCTGGAGGATGTCGTCGCCCTTTGCCGCGAGTTGAATGCCCGTGGGGCGGTGTATCTGGTGGTGGGCGGGTTTGCCGTGCGGGCGGCGGGTTATGCGCGGCATACCGGCGATGTGGATCTCGTGGTGGATGCGGGGCTGGAGAACGAGGCGAAGGTGTTCGACGCGCTGGCGACGCTGCCGGACAAGGCGGTGCGCGAGCTGGAGCCGGGCGACTTGGCGAAATACGTGGTGGTGCGCGTGGCGGATGAAATCCTCGTGGACCTGATGGCGAGCGCGTCGGGCATCGACTACGCGGAAGCGGTGAAGAGCGTGAACGTGCGCGTGGTGGACGGGGTGGCGATTCCCTTCGCGAGCCCGGAGCTGCTGTGGCGGATGAAGAGCCGCACGCACCGGGAGAAGGACCGCGGCGATTTGCAGTTCCTGCGGATGTGGTTCGAGGCGCGCGGGGTCACGCCGCCGGGCGAGTGATCGCGGCGAACCGCGTGCCGGAGGATTTTTGTCCTAAAGGGGGCGGCCCATTCGTCGAGTCTTTGAGAAAAGTGAGACGGAGGAAGGCAGAAGGATGAAGGACATGTCAGCCTCTTTTCGATTTGAGTGATGAAGCCGACGCCGGCGGATTACTACGACGCCGATCCCGCCGCGGGAACTCCGTGGCGTGAGGTGGAGGCGCGACTGCGGCACCGCTCATGAGTCCTTTCCGAGCCATTGCGTTCGAGTTCGACAGGCGCGAAGATTGCTTTACCCTTTTTCCATGCCCGTGACTCTCGATGCCCTTGCTCACGACGCCCTCGAGTTGCCGGCGGATCAGCGCGTCGAACTCGCCTATCGGTTGCTCGTGAGCGTGGACCCGGAACCGGGAGCGGATGCGGCATGGGAAACGACGATCGCCGAGCGCATCGCCAGATACGATGCGGGACAGTCGTCGGCTGTGCCAGCCGCCGAAGTCTTTACCCGCCTGCGGGAAATCGCACCCGGCGAGTGAAATGGAGTTCCTCCCCGAGGCGCTGGGCGATGCCGAGGAGACGACCCGTTTCTACGAAAGCTGCATGCCGGGCCTGGGGCTTCGTTTTCGGCTCGAGCTGGAAGGTGTCTGTGCCGCGATCGGCCGGCAGCAGTTGCTCTGGAACGAACGCCCGGGCGGATATCGGCGCGTGAATCTCCCCGGCTTTCCGCATTACGTCGCTTATTTCCTGCGCGGCGAACGCATCGTGGTTGCGGCCATCGGCCACGCCAGCCGGCATCCCAATTATTGGAAGAAACGCAAACTTTGAGTTTCTTTCCACGCAAAGACGATCGGCGCTGCGATCCTGAAAACGGAGTTCACGCCTGGCGCGGCGTGACGACAGAATTTGTTGTCCGAAAACCAGCCGCCCGTTCGTCGAGTCTTTGAAAAACGAACTTCTCTCATGAAAAATTCCATTCCCAAAAATCAGATTTGCCTGTGGTTCGAGAACAATGATGCGGAGGAGGCGGCGCGGTTTTATGCGTCGGTCTTTCCGGATAGTGCAGTGACGGCGGTGCACAAGGCGCCGGCGGATTATCCTTCGGGCGAGGAGGGCGATGTGCTGGTGGTGAACTTCACGGTGCTGGGCATTCCGTGCATGGGACTCAATGGCGGGCCGGGATGGCCGCAGACGATTGCGTTTTCGTTCCAGGTCTCCACCGAAGATCAAGCGGAGACCGACCGCTATTGGGATGCGATCGTGGGCAATGGCGGCGAGGCGAGCGAATGCGGGTGGTGCCAGGACCGCTGGGGCGTCTCGTGGCAGATTACGCCGCGGACGCTCATGGAGGCCATGGCTGCGGGCGGCGCGGAGGCGAAGCGCGCGTTCGAGGCGATGATGACGATGGGGAAAATCGATGTCGCCGCGATCGACGCGGCGCGGCGCGGTCCTTCGCGCTAGCGGCTCCGACCTTGCAGGGGGGAAATAACGGAGGTGGGACATGCGGAAGCATGTCTCTCCCTTGATGGGAGAGGGATGCGTGAGACGCGTCCCATTTTGAAAGGGAGACGGCTGCAAGCCATCCTTCGCGACGGACGTGCCTGACAATCGCATTGCCAGGGAGGGGTTTTGTTTTCGTAAATTGCGCGGATGATTTCCGCCCGTCGTCAGTTTTTGGATGCGTTTCTGGGGGCCCTCGGGGCGGCGGAGATCGTGGAGTGCCTGGAGCGGGCGACGGAGATCTCGGGCACGCTGCGGTATGCGGAGGATTTCGAGGTGGTGGATCTCATTGGAGACGAGGGCGAGCTGCAGGGTTTCGCGTGGCGCGTGGCGGAAACGCATGTGCCGCCGGTGGGCGACGGGGAATTCGACGCGGCGCTGGTGGAGCTCTTCGCCATCGAAGTGCCGATGCTCGAGGATGGCGTGGAGACGGGCGACGCGTTTTTCATTCGCGAATAGCAGCGTGGCAAATGGAACCGCTGAGACGCGGAGCGGGGAGCTTCGGCGTCGCGCATAACGCGACGGCTACAGGG
>JBOHXO010000038.1:0-4905 GCA_050737475.1 Chthoniobacterales bacterium | reverse complement strand
ACCCGGGCCTCTACCAAAAAAACGTCAACGTGAAGGATGCGGTGGAAAAGGGCTACCGCATCTACCTGACCCACTATCCGGAGAGCCTCAAAACGCGGACACACTACGCCCTGTTTGCCTCGAAAGTCGGGGATTGGCCGGTGGCCAAAGAGCAACTGGCGATCCTGAACAACTACTGGGACATGGTGGAGGTCGACGCATGGGCCTATGCCGAGCTCGTCGAGGAAATTGCAAAGCACTAGGCTGTCTTGAACTTCAAAAAACTGATAGGAACAGAAGGTAACGAAGAGAACGGAGATCCTTCCTTATTATTCTTTGTGCCTTGGTGTGCCCCTGTGACTCGGGTTTAAAGCCTGAGTGATCTCACGCGGAGGTCGCAAAGAGACGCGAAGGAAAGGCTGAGAATCGCTCACACAAAGCACAAAGAGAGGAAATTTCAGAGTCTGTCTTGTTCATCTGCCCCGCGATCCACCGCGACCTTTGCGTGAGCCCTCACGCCTTTCTTTGCGATCTTCGCGGCCTTCTGTAAACGCTGTTGAGCCTCAGCGCATCCCTTTTTGTTACTTCGTCGGCTTCTGTTTTTTCGTGGTTCCGCAAGGGAAAAGGCAATGTGATTGAACAGGAGGAAACGGAGAGAACGGAGGTATGGAGGGACTTTTTTAACAGAAGGACACAAAGGACGCGAAGAGGTCCATCCTCACGTCTTTCTTTGTGATCTTCGTGACCTTCTGTAAACGCTGTTGAGCCCTCAACGCATCCCCTCTTTGTTACCTCCGTTGCCTCCTGTTCCATTCCTGGATTCCTTTTCCCAAAGTTCAGGACTGCCTCCACCACTTGCGGCCTCCGGGTGGGAAAACCTACCCTTCCACCGCTTCGCGCATTTTCTTTTCCTCCTTGCGCGAGATGCGGCGGGGCTCGGGCTGGACTTCGTGCAGGACCGTGTCCACGACGGTGCGCGCGGCTTGCGGACGGCTGAGGCGACGGGCGTTTGCGGACATCGCGGCGAGGCGGTCGGGATTGCCGAGCAGGCAGCCGAGCTTGTGCGCGAGCAGCGTGACCTCGGTGCATTTGATCGCGGCGCCATTCTCGAGCAGCATGTCGGCGTTGCGCTCCTCCTGCCCGCCGACGGGATCGAGAATGACCATCGGCAGGCCGCTGGCGAGCGACTCCGCGGTGGTGAGGCCGCCGGGCTTCGTGAGAATGAGCGTGGCCGCGGCCATGAGGTCGCGCATTTCATTCGTGTAGCCGAGGATGCGAAAACGGTCCGCCTGCGGAGCCGTGAGCTCCACGATCTGCGCGCGCAGCTCTTCGTTTTTTCCGCAGATGACGATGGCCTGGAATGGACGTTCGATGCCCATCAAACGTTTCACGACCGCGGCGGCGGGGCTGAGGCCGAGCGTGCCTCCGGCGATGAGCAGCAGCGGGACGCCGGGCGCGAGGCGGTGGCGCGCAAAGACGGCGGCTTTGTCCACGGGCTCGGCGAAGGCGGGATCAATCGGGATGCCCGAGACCGTGATGCGGTCGCCCGGCAGACCGAGCGCCTCCATGTGGATTTTGTCCTCCTCCTGCGAGACGAAGTAGTGGTGAAATGCGCGGGCGAGCCACATCGCGTGGAAATGGTAATCGGTCACGACGATGCTCAATTTCGTCTCGAGCGTCTTGCGCTTGAGGAGGTGCGCGATGACGCCGGCGGGCATGAAGTGCGTGCAGACAATGTGGTCGGGATTGAAGTCCTTGATGAGGTTCACGAGCGGCTGCGCCTGCGCGAGGTCGAGGAGCACGCGCACGCGGTCGGTGGACCACGGGTCGTCGCTCTGCTCATACCACCAGCCGAGGAAATCCGGCATCACGGCGGAGAGCCGCTTGTAGAGCCCGGAGTAGAACTGCTTGTGCAGCACGTTCGTGTGGTCGAGCGAGTCGTCGGAGAAGACCTCGGCGACATGCGGATGCGCGCGAAAGGCCTTTTCAAGGGCGTCCGCGGCCTTCATGTGCCCGGAGCCGACCGAGGCCGAAAGGATCATGATGCGCTTGTCTTTCATCGGTCGCTTCGTGGAAGCATAGCTGCACCCGCGCGCTCGGCGAGCCGGAATGCTCATGGCTTCGGAGCGGGACTCTTCGCGAAATGGCGCTGGTAGATGTGCGCGAAGATGGCCTGGGCGACGCCAGCCTCGACATGCGCGTGGTCGCGGTAGCGGAAGGGAATGCCGTCGCGGTCGCCACCGGAGTAGTCCTCGACGGGACCAAGCTTCGCGAGCTCGCTGGCAAAATCGCTCATCGCGTCTTTCACCGCGGGGCCGAGCGCCTCGCGCACCTCGGGGCGCAGCGGTGGAATGAAAAACACGACTGCGACGCCTCGCTCGCGCAGCCGAGCGACGAACGGAGCGAGCCGGTCGTGGACCTTTCGCCGGACGAGGACGGGGTCCGCGGTCGTGAATGCCGGGAGCCAGTGCGCGATGGTGACCCGCAGGTCGGCCTCCGGGATGGCGGTGGCTTTCTCGATCTCGGGTGGGGATTGCATCGCGCGGTCGAACATGGCACGCGGTACCTTCGGAATGCGGTCGGGGTTGAGGCTCGGCCCGTCGGCCGCGCTGGCACCGGACTTCAACGCCGCGTCCCGTTCGCGGAGCAATTGGAGCGACCAGCCGAGCGTGCCAAGGTTCAGCGCGTAGGACCACGGCATGTCGTGCAGGCGGAGGGCGCTCTCCACACGGTCCGGCGCGGGGTTCCCGATATTCTCGTAGGACACGCCGAGTATGAGCGTGTGCAGCCGCGGCAGGCGCGGGAGCTCGACTTCGAGCAGGCGCAGCGTGTCATCAAACGAGGCGCCGCCGAAGCACAGGTTCCACACCCGATCCCCCCGCACCTCCATCACGCGGAGATACGTGCGCCACAACACAAGGCTGTCGGTGCGCGAATCGCCGGCGAAAACGATGGTCGTGCCGTCGAGCACCGATTGCGGAATCCGCCGAAACTCGCCAGCCATCCACAACGCGGTGTTGTTTTTGGGCATTACGGCGCCGCGCGGCAGCGGCACATGGGGGACGAGGCGGAAATCGAAGGGGTCGACAGCGAGGTTGATGGCGACGACTGGCGCGGCGAGCAGCAGGAAGAATCCCGCGACCATCAGCCAGAAGCCGGATGGCGGCGCGTCGGGAGCGTGGGCGTGGGAAAAGCGCATCAGAATTGAAAATAGATGAACGCCTTCTGCTGCACCGGCAAACTGGCGATGAGGAAGAGCGCGGCAGCCGTGGCGAACGCCTGCTGCCAGCGCGGGAGGCGCGTCCAGATTTGCTCCGCACTGAGGTCGCGCACGGTCCATTGATAGCCGACGAGGCCGAGCACGACTGCCATCGCGAGCCAGAGCATGCCGGGATCGAGCATGCTTTCATTCGCACGGGCGGAGAACATTGCAGCGAGGATTTCCCCGGCGCGCGGGAACGACGGTGCGCGGAAGAAAACCCACGTGATGCACACGAGAAGGAACGTGAGTGCCATCGCACCGACCAGCCGCATGCGCGGCCATGGCAGCAGACGCGCAGGCCAGATTGTTATGAGGACGCGTTCACCAGACAAATACAATGCGTGCAGGCCGCCCCATACGACGAAGCGCCAGTCCGCGCCGTGCCACAGGCCGCCGAGCAGCATGGTGACGAAGAGATTCGCGTAGGTGCGCGGCAGGCCGCGGCGGTTGCCGCCGAGCGGGATGTAGAGGTAGTCGCGCAGCCATGTGGAGAGCGAAATGTGCCAGCGCTGCCAAAAGTCCGAGAAGCCGGCCGCTGCGTAGGGGTGGCGGAAATTGTCGGGCAACGCGAAGCCGAAGCACATGGCGACGCCGATGGCGCACGTGGAATAGCCGGAGAAGTCGAAGAATATCTGCCCCGCGAAGGCGAGCGTGCCGGCCCAGGCATCGAGCGTGCCGAGGGCGGCCTTCGCGTCATAGGTAGCCGTGACGACCGGCGAGAGGATGGCGTCGGCGAAGACGATCTTTTGCGCGAGGCCGAAGATGAGAAGGAGCAGGCCCCAGTTGAACTGCGCGCGAGTGGCGGTGCGGGGTGCGGCGAGCTGCGGCAGGAAATCCGCGGCGCGCACGATGGGCCCCGCGACAAGCTGCGGGAAGAAGCTCACGTACAGCGCGAAGTCGAGGAACGAGCGGGCGGGAGGGCACGTGCGGCGGTAGATGTCGATCGTGTAGGAGAGCGACTGAAATGTGTAGAACGAGATGCCGGCTGGCAACACGAGGTGCCAGACGGCGGGGTGATATTCGACGCCCATCGAACCAAGAAGGCGGACGAGATTTTCCTGGAGAAAGTTGCCGTATTTGAAAAAGCCGAGCAGGCCGAGGTTCGACGCGAGGCTGAGCACGAGCCAGCCGCGGCGCGCGGATTTTGTTTCGCAATGCGCCATCTGCGAGGTGGCGATCCAGTCCACTACGGTCGTGAAGAGGAGCACGGGAAGGAACGCGATGCTGAACGCAGCGTAGAAATAATAGCTCGCGACGAGGAGCAGGCCCTTGCGCCGATGCCAGGCGAACGGGACCTGGTAGAGTCCGAGGATCAGGACGAGAAAGACGAGGAACGAGAAGCTGTTGAAAACCATCGTCGTCTATTGCCGGGCCTTGGGAACCGGCCTCGGCGGCGCGGGCGCGAGTGCGCGCTTGAGGGATTGCAGCTCGCCCTGCGACCATGCTGCGGTGCGACGCGCGTTTTGCTCGCGCACCGATTTCACAAAACTCTCCGCGATGGGCGGCGCGGAATTTCCCCACTCGCCGCGCACGCAGTTCAACACCGCCGCGATCTCGGCATCGCTCAGGAATTTCCACCCGGGCATCGCGCCGTTGAACGCACCGCTGCCCACCTGCACCGGCCCCTGCAGGCCGTGGAGCACGATGCTCACGAGGTGATTGTC
>JBOHXO010000037.1:0-4930 GCA_050737475.1 Chthoniobacterales bacterium | reverse complement strand
ACCCGATTGCGCAGACCAGAAAAAACACTGCCGCAGCAAGGATGCGGCCCTGGATCAATTGTCCGAGTCCCGGAATAAAAAAACTCGCGAGCGCGGCAATCACATTGCCGGTGGAACCTTGACCTTCAGCCATGAGTTCACATTCGCAGCCGGGCGGGACGGAGTCAATTCGCTGCGGTGCTTTTCGCGCGGCGAATTCCTTGTGGGCCGCAATGCCTTTTGACACACCCCAAACCGCGCCATAGTCTCCACCGCTCCTATGCAAACCCTGAAGGTCCTGGTCGCAGATCCCGTTTCCCAAAGTTGTGTCGACGAACTCGGCGCCGGCGGACTGCTCGACGTCACCGTGTTTCCCGGCGGCAAAGGCGCGCCCGAAGCCGAACTCCTCGAAATCATTTCCGAATTTTCCGCACTCGTCGTCCGCTCGCAGACCAAGGTCACCGCGAAGGTGCTCGACGCCGCGAAGAAATTGAAAGCCGTCGGCCGCGCAGGCGTCGGCGTGGACAACGTGGACGTGGATGCCGCGACGAAGAACGGTGTGATCGTGATGAACACACCCGGCGGCAACACGATCTCCACCGCCGAGCTCGCGTTCTCGCTCATCGTTTCGCTCGCCCGTTCGATTCCGCAGGCCGACGCGAGCATGAAGGCCGGTCGTTGGGACCGCAAAAAATTCGAGGGCATCGAGCTCTACAACAAGACGCTCGGCATTCTTGGCATGGGCCGCATCGGCACCGAGGTCGCGCGTCGCGCCATCGCGTTCGGCATGCGCGTCGTCGCCTACGATCCGTATCTCTCCGCGAGCAAGGCCCGCACGCTGCAGGTTGACCTCATCGAGGATCTCGACCAGCTCGTGTCGCAGTGCGACTTCATCACGATGCACATGCCGTTCACGCCCGAGACGAAGCACATGCTCGACGCACGCCGTCTCGCGCTTTGCAAAAAGGGCGTCCGCATCGTGAATTGCGCCCGCGGCGGACTCATTGACGAAGCCGCGCTCAAGGACGCGTTGGAATCCGGCCAGGTCGGCGGCGCCGCACTCGATGTTTACGAGGTCGAGCCGCCACCCGCGGAATTTCCGTTGCGCGATGTGAAGAACATCGTCTTCACGCCGCACCTCGGCGCCTCCACGGCCGAAGCGCAGGAAAACGTCGGCATCGAGATCGCGCAGGCCATTCGCGCCGCGCTCCTCGACGGCGAGATTCGCAACGCCGTGAACATGCCGAGCATTGACGCAAAGACGTTCGCCGTCGTGAAGCCCTACCTCACGCTCGGCGACAAGCTCGGCCGCTTCGCCGCGCAGCTCGCGCCGAATCGCAACGACCGCATCGTGATCACGTATGGCGGCAAGGCCGTGGAGCTCCCGACCGACGCGATCACGCGCGCCATTCTCACCGGATTCCTCAAGCACGCCGGCGGCGACGAAGTGAACAGCGTGAACGTGCGCAGCATGGCCACCACGCTCGGCCTCGCGATCGAGGAAGTGAAATCCAGCGAGCAGACCGACTTCAACGAATGGCTGCACGTCGCGGTGTGGAGCGGCGACAGCAAGGTCTCCATCGGCGGCACTTTCTTCGGCGCGAAAAACGAGCCGCGCATTGTCCGCGTGAACAGCCAGCCGGTCGAGATCACGCCAAGCGGCGTCGTGCTCCTCATCGAGAACAAGGACCGCCCCGGCATCGTCGGCCACCTCGGCACCTTGCTCGGCAAGGAAAACGTGAACATCGCCAGCATGTCGCTCAGCCGCGACGCCGCCGGCGGCCGCGCGCTCACCTTGCTGAACGTGGATTCCGCGCCGGACCAGGGCGTGATTGACCGCCTGCAATCCGAGACCGACATCTACGCCGCCCGCGTGATCAAGCTGTAGAGTAATGGGACGGCCGTAAGCCCTCCCTCCTATCAAGGGGAGGGACGCGTTACATGCGTCCCACTTCTACGCGTTCTCGTATTGCCCGGCCTTGTAGAGCTCGGCATAGACGCCGCCCTTGCGCAGGAGTTCCGGGCCCGGGCCGAATTCCACGATCTCGCCATTTTTCAAAACGGCGATCCTGCCGATCTGGTGCACCGTCGCGATGCGGTGCGTCACGATGAGCGTGGTGCGGCCGCGCATGAGTTCCTCGATGATGATCATGATGGCGGACTCCGTCGTCGGATCGAGCGCGGACGTCGGCTCGTCGAGCACGAGAATCGGCGCATCCTTGAGGAACGCCCGTGCAATGCCGATGCGCTGCCGCTGGCCCACGCTCAAATGCCCGCCGCGTTCGCCGACCATCGCGTCGAAGCCCTGCGGCATTTCCATGATGAAATCGTAGGCCTGCGCTTTTTTTGCGGCCTCGATGATCTCGGCCTCGGTCGCGTCGGGCCGGCCGTAGGCGATGTTCTCGCGCACCGAAGTCGAGAAGAGAAGTGTGTCCTGCAACACCATTCCGATCTGCGCGCGCAGGGATTTTTTGGTCACATGATGCGTGTCGTGTCCGTCCACGAACACCTGCCCGGAATTGGGTTCGTAAAATCGCAGCAGCAGACTCAGCAGCGTGCTCTTGCCCGCACCGGTGCCGCCGACGAACGCCACCGTCTCGCCCGGCTCGATGCGCAGATTGATGTCCTTGAGAATCTTCCTCTCCGGCGTGTAGCCAAAGGCCACGCCGCGATATTCAATGCCGCCCTTCGCCGGCGGAAGATCCTTCGCGCCCGGCTCGTCGCGCGTCTCCGACTCGCGGTCGAGCACATCGAAACAACGCACCATTCCCGCCGCCGCGCCTTCCATGGACCACGCCGTGTAGCAAAGCTGCTCGATCGGCTGGTAGAGCATCAGCAGATACGCGGAGAATAGCCATAGGTCGCCGACCTTGAGCGTGCCGGCGAGCACCTGCCCCGACGCGACGTAATACATGAGCGCCGTGGCCACCGCCATGAGCGTGCCGATCACGAGCGCGCTGATGACGGACGTGATGTTGAAACGCAGGTTCGCCTCGAGGCTGCGGCTCGCGCTGTGCAAAAACTGCCGCACCTCGAATTTCTCCCGGCCAAACGCGTGCACGAGCCGGATCGAACTCAACCCTTCCTGCGCGACGGCCAGCACTTCGCTTTCCGTCTCACGCATCGCGGTCGTCTGGCTGCGGATGCGTTCCGCGTAATGTCGGATCGCAAAATAGACGAACGGCATCACCGCGAGCGACGCGAGTGTCAACTTCCAGCTCATCGCAAGCATGATTGCGAGCGCGCCGATCAGCATGACGAGCGCCTGCAAAATCGTCGCGAAACCCTTGTTGTAAATCGTCTGGATGGATTGCGAATCGTAGGCGACGCGGAACGACGAATCCGCGCTGCGCCGCGCGTCATGGAACCGCAGCGGCAGCGCCTGCAGACAGGAATAGATTTCGGTGCGCAGCTTGAGCATCGCCTGCAAGCCGACACGGATGAACACATAGTTCGACGCGAGATTCAGCAGGCCCCACAGGAGCTTGATGACGACGAACGCCACGCACAGCCAGAGAATCATCATGGTGGGCTGCACCGCACCGAACCACTCCGCGATGCGCGCGCGTTCCGCGGTGCTGTCGCGCACCAGCACGCCATCAATGATGTATTTGAGCGGCCAGGGCGAAATCAGGTTCAGCGCAATGGCCGCGAACATCGTGGCCGTGCCCCAGATCGTCGGCCATACGAAGGGCCGGAAGTAGCGCAGCGTGCGCAGGTAAACTGACATCCCGACACGCGTAGCCGATCAACACGCAAAAACCAAGCGCCCGCACCGCAGCCTCGGCAAGGTCGTCACTGTCGCTTGCAGCAGGACGGCGCACGGACTAATTGTGCGGCTGGATGACGGATGACGTTCCGCCTGCAATCGGGCCGGCCACCAAGGGCGGGCTCTTTCACCTGATGTTCCTCCGCGTCTCGCCGGAGGACTTCATCATCTATGCGAACTCCGCGCTCGCCGACTACATCGGCGTGCAGAAGGACGTGATCCTTGGCGCGCCGTTCGAGGAATTCCGCAAGCGCCTCAGCGGCGAATTGCTCGAGTGCTTCCAGCGGCCCGAGCGCGGTCGCGGCTCGAACCGGATGGTGACGGATGAAGCCGGGCGGGTGTTCGAGGCGCGCACCTACAGCGAGACCGGCGTGCTCGACGTCGTGCTCAATGAAGTCACGCACGCCGAGGCGACATTCGGCGATCTGCTCCGCTCGACCGGCACGCCGATTGAAAATCTCACCGAGGAGGAAATCCGCATCCTGCGTCAGGCCGACCGGCGGTTCGCGACCGTGAGCGTGGCGCAAATGCGCGGACTCGGCGCCGTGGCGGGCCGCCTGCCCCCGCACGAGATGCAACTCATGCTCGACGCGTTCGCCGAGGAAATGTCCGAGTGCATCCTCACGACCGGCTCGACCGTCGGCCAGATGACCGGCGACACCGTCACCGGAATCTTCGGCTCGCCGCGCTACCACCGCGACCACGCCCTGCGCGCCGTCACCAGCGCGTGCCTGCAGATTGACCGCATTGCAAAACTCCACGACGCGTTTTCAAAACAAGGCCGCGAGTTGCCGCCCTGCTCCATCGCGCTCGCCACGGGCGAAATGCTGATCGCCGTCATCGAGACCGCCGCGCGCCGCGCCTGCAACGCCATCGGCGAGACCGTCGAGCACGCCGGCGTGCTCGCGCAAGTCGCCCGTCCCGGCGAAGTCGTGCTCACCGAGGAAACGCTCAAGGAAATCCTCGTCACGCTGCCCGAGGGCTGGGAATACGTGCGCGCCGACACCGAGACCGAGGCCGACCTCAGCGATTTCAAATGGGACGGCGTCGAGGTGGAGCCGCTGCCGCCGTCGCTGCGCAAGATCGCCTACCTCATCGGCCCCGGCGTGAAGTCCGACGCCTCGCGCACCGAACTTTATTTCGACTACCTCTATGCGATTCCCGACCGCGCCACCGGCCACA
>JBOHXO010000036.1:0-4967 GCA_050737475.1 Chthoniobacterales bacterium | reverse complement strand
ACCATGAAGAGGCCGTTCGCCTGGCGCGGGGAGTTTTTCAATGCGGCGGATTTTTCGAGGCCGGGTTTTGCTTCGTCGGCGCGGAAGACGTTGTAGATGGCGTTGGCGTGGGCGGTGGGCTCGACCTGCGAGACGTCCACCTTGTTGAGCTGCTCGACGTATTCCAGCACGCGGCCGAGCTGGGACTGGAATTGCGCGATCTCGGCATCGCTGAGGTCAATGCGGGCGAGGTTCGCGACGTAGCGGACGTCAAGTTCGGGGCTGCTCATGGCAAAGTTGATGGTTGAGAGGTGATAGTTGAGAGGATGAGTCCTTGCCGGGCAAGCTCAGCTCTCGAAAAGCGCATGGTATTGATCCATGCAGTAGCGGTCGGTGAAGCCGGCGAGGTAGTCGGCGATGGTGCGGTGCAGGCCTTCTTTTTTCAGCCGGCGCGCGGCCTTTTTGCCAATGAGGGAGGGCGTCTCGATGTGGCGCTTGAACAGGGCGTCGAGCATGGCTGAGCCGCGCTGGTTGGCCTCGGAGACGGCGGGATTGTAGTAGAGGTTTTTGTAGAGGAATTTTTTCAGTGCGGCGTTTCCGGATTTCGTGGCAGGGCTGAACTGGATGAGGCGGTGCTTTTGTTTGCGGACGTCGGCGACGGATTTCAATTTTGCGGCGCGAATCGCGCGGCTGCTGTGGATGACGATGTCCTCGACCTCGTGGTTCATCACGCAGCGGATGATGTAGCCGCGGCGCTCGGTGGGATCGAGCTTGCGGAATTCGCGCTCGGCGAACATGCGCGCCGTCGCCCAGATCGGAAAATCGTCGAGCGCCTCGGGATCGATCAATCCGGCGTCGAGGCCGTCGTCGAGATCGTGCGCGGTGTAGGTGATCGCGTCGGCGAAGTCGGCGACCTGCGCCTCGAGCGAGGGCGAGGCGTGCGTTTTTCCGTCTGGCGCGGTGAGGATTTTCTCGTGCTTGCGCAGGCCCTCGGTGACCTCGTAGGTGAGGTTCATGCCGGGATGACGCGGGTATTTCGACTCGAGCAGCGTGACGATGCGCAGGCTTTGGTTGTTGTGATTGAAGCCGCCGTGAGCGCGCATGAGCCTGTCCAGCGTGTGTTCGCCACTGTGGCCGAAGGGCGTGTGGCCGAGGTCGTGCGCGAGTGCGATGGACTCCGTGAGATCCTCGTTGAGCGCGAGCGCGCGGGCGATGGTGCGGGCGACGGAGGCGACCTCTATGGTGTGCGTGAGGCGGGTGCGGAAGTGGTCGCCGGTGCCGTTGAGGAAGACCTGCGTCTTGCCGTCGAGACGGCGGAAGCTGGCGCTGTGGACGATGCGGGCGCGGTCGCGCTGAAAGTCGGTGCGGTAGGGATGCGGCGTTTCGCGATGGGCGCGGCCGAGGGATTCGCCGGACTTGCAGGCATAGGGCGCGAGCGCGAGCTGCTCGTCGGCCTCCATTTGTTCGCGGGTCTTGAACATGGGTCAGTTGATATCCTTGAAAATTTTTCGGCGCGCGGCGGAACGTTCCTCGCGTCCGCGCCGCATCACCATCAACAAATCGTAAACAGCGAGCAGGATCACGCAAATCAAGAGCCACCCGCAGGCGAGCCAGTAGAGCGCGAAGGCGAGAGGATGCGTGGTGAAAAAATTCCAGAGCAGGAAGGTGCCGGCTGCGAGCATGCAGAGCGACGCGAGCACGAGGATGAACATAACGCGTCGGCGCTGAAACTGGTCGCGCATGATGCCGATGCTGACGGCGACGCAGAAATTCAAAAAACGGTTCATGCGCCGCGAAAGATGAAATAGACGGCGCCGACGAGGCAGAAGCCGGCCCAAAGAAAATCGAGCTTGAGCGGCTGGTGCATGAAGAGGAGCGCGAACGGAACGAAGACGGCGAGCGTGATGACTTCCTGGATGATCTTGAGTTGAGGCAGCGTGAGGACGCCGTAGCCGATGCGGTTTGCGGGCACTTGAAACATGTATTCGAAAAACGCGATGCCCCAACTCACGAGGGCGGCAATGATCCACGGTTGCGCGCGGAGATCCTTGAGGTGGCCATACCAGGCGAAGGTCATGAACACGTTCGAGATCGTGAGCAACAGGATGGTGGTGACGGTCGGCGGCATGAGGGAAAGGATGAAGGCAGAAGGAAGAAGAAAAAACTTACGCCTTCTTACTTCTTCCTTCTTCCTTTTCTAGCCCGGAGGCCATTCCATCGGGCGGCCGCCGAGGATGTGCAGGTGCAGGTGGGGAACTGTTTCGCCGCCGTTCGCGCCGTTGTTGATGACAATGCGGAAGCCCCCCTCGGAGAGGCCGAGCATGGTTGCGAGTTCGCCAGCCTTGACGAGCAGATGACCGAGCAGGGCCTGGTCGTCCCAGCCCGTGGCGCTGAGGCGCGGGATGGCGCGCTTCGGAACGAGGAGGTAGTGGGATGGCGCCTGGGGATTGGCGTCGCGGAAGGCGAGGCATTGATCGTCCTCGAAGACGATGTCGGCGGGGATCTCGCGGGCGATGATTTTTTCGAAAATCGTCATGGAGGGAATTTCTCACGCGAAGGCGCGAAGACGCGAAGAAATTTCCGAGTTTTTTTCGCGGACCTCGCGGCTTCGCGTGAGATTCCTCAGCAGAGCTGGAGGTTCAGCTCGTCGGCGCGGGGGCTGAGGTCGAGTTCCTCGCGGATGAACTTCACGATTTCGGCGCGGAGGCCGGCGCAGTCGGGGCGCCAGTTTTTTGCGCTGCGGAGCATTTTGACGCAGGGGCGGAGGTCGAAGAGTTCGACGCGGATCGAACGGGAGTCGGCGATGTCGCGGAGGTGGTCCTGCAGCAGGCGGAAGAACATCAATTCGTAGCCGGCGCCGGCTTCGCGGGCGAGGTCGGCAAGCGAGAGGCGGACGGGCGGGGGCAGGGGCTCGAAGTGGGTGGCGACGTCGGAGTAGCCGATGACCTGGAGGACGGACTGGACGGCGGTGCTGAGCTGGAGCGGGGACACGGCGGGGGGCTCGAAGTCGTTGCGGAGGTAGGCGGCGACGGTCTCGGTGACGTGCTCGGCGAGCCACCATTTCGGATAGCCGGCGCGGCGGGCGGCGCGGCCGAGACTTTCGGACAACCACTGCGAGTCAAACTCCATGATATGACCATCGTCGAAGCGGACCACAGGGAGGTTGTTCTTGAATGCGATCATGCGCCAAAAAGCTCGGGTTGGGCGGTGGTCTTCACACCGCGGCGTTCGAACGACTGGATTTCCTCGATGAAGTCGCCGATCTCCTGGAACTCGCGATAGACCGAGGCATAGCGCACATAAGCCACGGGATCGAGCAGGTGGAGTTTTTCCATGACCTTCAGGCCGATGGTTTTGGTGGAAATTTCGCGTTCGTTGCCGGCCTCGAGGTCGCTGATGACCTCGGCCACGCTGCGCTCGATTTCTTCTATGCTGATCGGGCGTTTTTCGCAGGCTTTGATGAAGCTGTTTTGCAGCTTGTGGCGATCAAAGGGCTCATGGCGGCCGTCGCGCTTGATGGCACGGAGTTCGAGGCGTTCCACTTCCTCGTAGGTTGTGAAGCGCGTCTCGCAGTCGAGGCACTCGCGGCGGCGGCGAATGGATTCCCCCTCCTTCGAGAGTCGGGAATCAATGACTTTGTCTTCGATAGAGCCGCACTTGGGGCAACGCATTGTGTCGCGCGGATTAGTTTCGCGGAGAGTGACGCAATATCTTGTGGTGTCAAGGGTTTTTACGGAACGGAAAAGTGGGAGCTCCGGCGGCGCGGGATTCCCTACCTTTTTTGGAGATGGATTTTTTGGCGCGGACAGCTATCTTTTCCAACGCACTGGCGGGCGGTCGCTCGTTTGCCGAAAGGCAGGCGGGAGGAAAGTCCGGACACCGCAAGGCGGCCTGCCGCGTAGAATGCGCGGGCGTGCTCGTCGAAAGATGGGCGCGACGGAAAGTGTCACAGAAAATGAAACCGCCCCGTGTCGAAAGATGCGGGGTAAGGGTGAAAAGGCGGGGTAAGAGCCCACCGCCCCGGCAGCAATGACGGGGGCACGATAAACCCCAGGTGGTGCAAGACAGAACAGGGGAACGGGCAGCCTGCCCGGATGTTTGGCGCGCGGCTTTCCCATGAGAGCCGGCGAAGGACGGGACCCCGGGTATTAGTCGCTTAGAGAAATGACCGCACAGCTCTGGTCGTGAGATCGGGGTGGACAGAATCCGGCTTACAGCCAGAAACATCAGGGGTGGTTTCGGAAACGAGGCCGCCCCTGACTTTTTTTCAAGATTCTGCGGAGAAACTGATGAGTCGGCGACCCAGCAAACAAGCGCCTCCGAGGGGGAGCAGGAGCAGGAGACCCGTGGAAGGTTCGGGGACCACCACCACAAGACCAAGAGGCCCGTTCAGACCAGTGACCAGCGATGCATTCACAGTCGTGCCGACGGTTGTGTATTTACCAATCTTGTTAGCGAGGCTATCGGAAACATAAATTTCACTCCCCTGAACCGCGATTCCGAACGGGCTGTTCAATCCCCCGATCAACGATGCATTCAGCGTCGCGCCGGAGGTCGTATCGTATGCACCGATCTTGCCGTTGCCGCTATTGGTGACGTAAAGGGTTGTGCCGGAAATGGCCATGCCTGCGGGAACGCTCAATCCGGTGATGAAACTGGCGCTGATCAGCGCGCCTGATGTCGAATAGAGACTGATGGTGCCGCTGCTGGAATCGGAAATGAAGATATTGCTGCCGGAGACCGCGATGCCGCCGAAGTTCACGAGCCCCGTGATGAGTGAGGCGTTCACGACGGCGCCCGAGGTGGTATAGACGCCGACCTTTCCGTTGTCGTCTATCGGATCGGAACTGGTCACATACAGGTTTCCGTTCGCAAGCGCGATGCCGGACGGGCCGATGAGCCCGGAAACGAGCGACGCATTCACCGTGGAGCCGGAGAGGGTATATTTGCCGATGCTGCCGGCACCGGTGTTGTTCGTGACGTACAGG